>NZ_JAMYVK010000003.1:0-208808 GCF_040323975.1 Mesorhizobium sp. M0019
GCGGCCGGAGAGGGGCCTTCGTAGAGCGCGGTTCCCCCTCTCCGTCTCGGCTTCGCCGAGCCACCTCTCCCCCACTTTCGTGGGGGCGAGGAACCCAAGCTGGAATGAAGCCGCGATGCCAACCTGAAGCGATTTCCCTAAAATACAGCAAGTTTGTTCTTGCTTTGTGCCGGCAGCTATGCTACTAATTTGGGAATGGTGCCAATTGGCTCCAACGACCCGCCCGCGAGGCGGGTTTTTTATTTCAAGCTTTGAAAGTTCCGATGTTGCCGACCTGAGGTCGGCGGGACAGCGCCCTGGACAGCACCCCCCTCTGGCCTGCCGGCCATCTCCCCCTCAAGGGGGGAGATTGGGTATCTTGTCTGCTTCCGCCAATCACCAACGTTGCAGGATTGGCGGCTAGGGCGAAGCTGCTGATCTCCCCCCTGGAGGGGGAGATGGCCGGCAGGCCAGAGGGGGGCGCCGCAGAACTCGACGCGTGTGCCTGCCATTCTCTACGCCTCATCCTCATCGTCGAGCAGACGGGTGGCGCGCCAGCGGGTGAGCACATTGTTGGTCTGTTCGATGACGAAGAAGCGCGCGGAATCGCGGTCATAGCCTTCGGCGAGCAGCTTTTCGTAGTCGGTGTGGGCGTGGCGAATATGCGCAATCGTCGCCAGCCACACGGCAATGCTCGGCGGCAAGGTCTTCATGTGCACGGCGCCGGCATCGGCACGGATCTTTTCCATATCGGCATAGGGCGCCAGCGGCAGCAGCGCTGTCAGCGCCTTGGCGATAGCGCGGCGGCGGCCGGTCGGCGCGCTCATCACTCCACCGGCCCTGGCTCGTCCCGCCCGGACATGGTCGCCTCGGCGAAGGCATCGGTCGAGGCGAAATAGGGCTTGATGTCGATGACCGGCGTGCCGTCGAGCACGTCGATGGCGTCGAGATCGATGCGGCCGGTGTCGATGTCGAGGGCAACGAGCTTTGCGACATGCAGTCCGACAGGATTCGGCCGGGCAGGGGAGCGCAGTGAAAAGACGCCTTTCGGCTCCGTGGCATGGCGGGGTTTCTGGACGATCAGTTGCCGCGGCGCATGGTGCAGCCAGGACAGGACGATCACGTGGCTGGCGCGTTCCAGCCCAAGCAGGCCATCCCGATAAAGCGGGTCGATGATCAAGTGCGCCGGCTGTTCCGTCTCCCGCGCTGCCTTCATGCTCTTGGGGCAGGTCTCCCGCGTGAACCAAGGCGAAGCGATGCGGCCGATGAAGACGACATGGCCATCCGGCGGCATCGTTGCCGGGTCGGTTTCCAGGAGCTTTTCGCCGCTGCGCGTCTCGAACATGGTTCTCGCCCCGATCATGCGTCCGTTTTTGCGCGATCCGCCACGCATGCGTCATTTTCTTGTCCGGAAGCGACATAGCGCTTGCAAGCCTATCCAAACCGACATAAACATATGTTTATATCTTTTCAAAGAGAATGCTCGCATGCATGTCGCTCTCGACACGATGGTAGATACATTGAAGGCGGCTGCCGAATCCAGCCGGCTGCGCATATTGGCGCTGCTGTCGCGCGGCGATCTGACCGTGTCCGATCTCACCGAAATCCTCGGCCAGTCGCAGCCGCGCGTCTCGCGCCACTTGAAATTGCTGCTGGAGGCAGGGCTGATCGGCCGCTACCAGGAGGGCTCGTGGGCCTTCTTCCGGCTGTCGGATTCCGACTCCTCGCGCGATTTCGTGCTCAGGCTGGTCTCCGGCATCCGCGGCGCCGATCCGCAGGTCGAGCGTGATCTCGAACGGCTGGCCGCGGTCAAGCGCAAGCGGCAGGACCGGGCGGCCGAATATTTCTCGGTAAACGCCGCAAGCTGGGACCATATCCGCTCGCTGCATGTGCCGGACCGCGCCGTCGAAGCAGCACTCGTCAAGCTCGTCGGCAAGCGGCCGTTCCAGTCGATGCTCGATCTCGGCACCGGCACCGGGCGGTTGCTCGAGATCTTTTCGCCGCTCTATCGGCGCGGTGTCGGCATCGACATGTCGCGCGAAATGCTGACGGTGGCGCGCGCCAATCTCGACAAGGCCGGCGTTTCGAATGCGCAGGTGCGCCAGGGTGACATTTTTGCGCCACCGGTCGAACGCGACGCCTTTGATCTCGTTACCATCCATCAGGTGCTGCATTATCTCGACGATCCCGCCCGCGCCATCCGCGAGGCGGCGCGTCTGTTGCGCCCGGCCGGCCGGCTGGTGATCGTCGATTTCGCGCCGCACGCGCTGGAGTTCTTGCGCGAGGAGCACGCGCATATGCGTCTCGGCTTTTCCGACCGGCAGATTGGCGACTGGTTTTCCGAGGCCGGCCTCGACCTCGAGGACAGCCAGGAATTCGAGCCGCGCGGCGGCAACGAGGCCAAGCTCACCGTCAAACTCTGGCTCGGCCGCGATCGGCGCATGCTGATTGCCGAGCCTTCCAACGACAGACAACCGGCCAATGCGTATCCGATAGGGGAAACCGCCTGATGAACCAGTTCCGCTTCTCCCGCCGCCCCGACATCGGCGACAAGGTCAGGGTTTCGTTCGAGTTCTTTCCGCCGACAAACGATGAGATGGAAGCAAGGCTGTGGGACACGGTCACCCGGCTTGAGCCGCTCAAGCCGAAATTCGTTTCGGTCACCTATGGCGCCGGTGGTTCGACCCGCGAGCGGACGGCCCGCACGGTCAAGCGCATCCTCAATGAAACGACGTTGACGCCGGCGGCGCACATGACTTGCGTCGATGCGGCGCGTCACGAGGTCGATGCGGTGATCCGGGAGTTCGCCGATATGGGCGTCAAGCGTTTCGTCGCCCTGCGCGGCGATCCGGCCGAGGGCGTCGGCGCGGCTTACCGGCCGCATCCGGAAGGCTATGCCAATGGCGCCGAACTGGTCGATGCGCTGAAGGGCGCCGGCGATTTCGACATATCGGTCTCGGCCTATCCGGAAAAACATCCGGAAAGCCCGGATTTCGCCACCGACTTCGACATGCTGAAGCGCAAGGCCGACAACGGAGCGACGCGGGCGATCACCCAGTTCTTCTTCGACAACGATCTCTATGAGCGCTATGTCGAGCGGGCACGGCGGGCCGGCATCTACATACCGATCGTGCCGGGCATATTGCCGGTGCACAATTTCACCCAGGTCGCCAACTTCTCGGCGCGGTGCGGCGCCTTGGTGCCGGCATGGCTGGCCGAGCGCTTCGATGGGCTGCAGAACGATCCGCAAACGCATGCGCTGGTGGCATCTGCCGTGGCCGCCGAGCAGGTGCTGGACCTTGTCGAGCGCGGCGTCGGCGATTTCCACTTCTACACGATGAACCGGGCCGATCTGGTCTTCGCCATCTGCCACATGATCGGCATCAGGTCGCACGAAGTCGAGGCGGCGGGATCCGCCGCGGCGTAAGGCGGCAAGCTCCTTTTTGAAATGTCAAAGATCGGGGAAATGCAAAAGGCCGGGCAAAATGCCCGGCCTTTTCAATGGTTTGGAATATTCGGTGCTGGTCTTCCCCCGCTCAGCGGCCTTATGGAAGGACGCCCATAATGAGGGCGCCGATGAATGCAAACGCAGCACAAATCATCAATGCGTTGATCGGCCTCGTCAGTCCCATGTCATAGCCTCCTCTTAAAGAGCTATGGCGAGAGTCTAGGGTCATTTGTGCCACAGGCAAGCAGAAACTTTGCTGCAATGCGACGAGATTGTGGAATTTGCGACCTGCCGTTTGCCGTTAGGCATTGAAACTCTTTGTCAAAAGCCGGCTCGGGAACTGTGAATAATTTGTGGCAAAGCCGGGGCAGTAACGAGAATGGCAGCGCTACCGCGCCAGAAATCGGAAATCGATTTTCGGACCGACTGAAGATTCGAAGCGTCCTTTGCACGTCCAGCCGGATGCTGAACACTCCATGAAGCGAAGGGCAACCAGCAGCGCGTTGGATAGCCACGACTTGAAAATGCTGCCAATTGGCAGTATATTGCCTGCCAAGTGATGGAGGTTGGAATGAGTGTCGTTTATGCGGTTCGCGATCCTGCAAATCAGGCTTTGCCGGCAAATCTGGCGGATGCCTCGGCACGGGCGCGGATCACGCCAGCTGCTGTTGCCGGCATCGTCAGGCTCGCAGACATCTGGCATCTGACCAGCACCGAGATCTGTACCTTGATCGGCGACGTGTCGGAGAGAACCTGGTTCCGCATGAAGAAAGGCGAGTGGGAGGGCGTTCTCTCCCAGGATTCGCTGACACGCATCAGCGCCCTGGTCGGCATCTTCAAGGGACTGCGGCTTCTGTTCTCCGAAGCGCTTGCCGATGAATGGGTGCGGTTGCCGAACAAAGGGCCTCTTTATGGTGGCCGGCGCCCCCTGGACGTGATGATCGAGGGCGGCATTCCGAAGCTGCTGCAGGTTCGCCAACATATCGACGCTTTGCGCGGTGGACTTTGAATGCAGATCCCGCCGCGCGCTGACATTTCCCAGCGCGACACGATCCGGCTGATTTCGACAGGCAGGCTCAAGGAACCGGTCCTGATGCCATTGGCCAGGAATCATGGAGATTTGGAGGACCTTGCGGAGCTCGAAGGAGCCACCAGCGGCCGCCTTCAGGCGCAGCAAGGGGGATTGCCCGACCTCGATCCGCGCGAACTGGTTTTCGGGAGGCCGGGCTACACCTTCATCAATGCGGCGTTCGCTTACACCCGTCCGGGCGGCAATCGTTTCAACGATGATGCCAGGGGCGTCTGGTACTGTGGGTTCGATGCGGAAACCGCGCTCGGCGAGGTCTCGTTTCATCTGACGCGCGAGCTTGCCGCGATCGAACGGTTCGAAAACGTCACCGACTACGCGGAGCTCGTTGCCGACTTCATAGGCTCGTTTCACGATCTGCGCGGTGCTGAGTTCAGCAAGGACCCGGTGCTCGATCCGGATACCGCCTTAGCCTATCCTGCCGGTCAGGCGCTGGCGAAGCAACTTCGCAAGCAAGACGCCGCGACCGGTTTTGTGTATCCTTCCGTGAGACATGTCGGCGGGACCTGCCTTGCCGCCTTCCTTCCCGATCTCGTTCAGAATCTCCGGCAAGGCGGTATCTGGCGTCTGGAATGGCAGGGTTCATCTGTTCCCGCGATCACGCCCATATAGCGCACGATCGGAGCGACAACTTCGCTGCGCCATCTCTAACACCGCCCGAACAGGCGACCGTCGATGGTGACGAGGCCGAGGGCGATCAGCGCCATGCCGCCGAGTTCGAACAGTTCGAGCCGCTCGCCCAGGAACAGGAAGCCGAGCAGGATGGCACTGGCCGGCACGATGAGCGTGACCAGCGAGGCGTTGGTGGCGCCGGTCGAGGCGACGAGATTGAAATAGAGGATGTAGGCGAAGGCCGTCGACAGCAGCGCCAGTGCCAGCACCGCCGCCCAGACCGGCGGCGAGGCCGAAAACAGATTGGCGGCATCATAGGTGAACAGAACGACCGGGATCATGATGATGGTCGAGCAGGTCAATTGTCCGGCGGCAATGACCGGTGACGGCACGCCCTTGAGGCGGCGGGCAATCATCAGTGCAGCCGCATAGGATAGCGACGCTCCGATGAGCGCGAATTTCGCCCAGACCGGACCGCCGAGCCCGGCGACGAGGCCGGGGCCGATCATCACCGCCGTTCCCGCGATACCAAGGGCGATGCCGGCAAGCTTGTTCCACGACAGCTTTTCGTCGCTGGTCAGGGCGTTGGCGAGGATCAGCGTCCAGAACGGCGTCGTCGAATTGAGCACCGAGGCGACACCGGCGCCAAGCTCGGTCTGGCCGGCAAAGATCAGCGAGAAAGGAATGACATTGTTGGCGAGCGCCAGCAGGAAGAACAGGCCGGCATGCGGCAAGGCGAGGCGAAACGACGGGCCACGGACCGCAAGATAGAGCTGCAACGCGATCGCAGCTATGGTGACGCGGAACAGCACCAGCACCAGCGGCGGAAGTTCCGCTACCGCAATACGGGCAAAGAAGAACGAGCCGCCCCAGATCGCGCCGAGCAGCAGAAGCTGCGCCCAGTCCTTGAGCACCATCGGCCCGCGCATCGTGGTGGTGGCAGCTATCGCCATTGGTCGTCCTCCCAGACGAGATGCCTTGCTCTCTTCAGGCATCTGTTCACGCTCTACCCGGTCCGGCGGCAAGGGCCACCCGAAACCTGAGCGATGGCCTAGCTCGCTCATAACCGGCGTACAGAACGGCGTAGCGCCGCGAAGCCAGGGCGGCGAGACATAGAATTGTTTTCATTAGCCGCTAGCTTGGATTAATTGTGCGCAGCCTCAGTCAAGGGATTCGTCCATGCAGCGATTCGAAAATGCCCGCGAGGCAGCGCTGGCGCTTCGCCCGGACGATCCGATCTATTGCTTCCGCCCGCAGGTGCTGAAGGCGGATGCCAAACAGTTCATGGGCATGTTTCCCGGCAAGACCGCCTATGCGGTCAAGACCAATGGCGAGCGGATCGTGCTCAACGCCCTGGTCGAGGCCGGCGTCGGTGCCTTCGATGTGGCCTCGCCCGGCGAATTCGCCGCCGTGCGCGCCGTCTCGCCGGACGCCGAGATGCTCTACATGCACCCGGTGAAGGCGCAGTCGGACATCAGGCTGGCGCTGGAAAAATACGCCATCCGCGTCATTTCGCTCGACCATGAGGACGAGGTCACCAAGCTGACCAGGGTGGTGCGGGCGCTCGACATCGATCCGGGCGCCATCACCGTGTTCGTGCGCATCCAGACGAAAGGCTCGGCGGCCTACGAACTGTCGAAGAAGTTCGGCGCCGGACCGGCCAATGCGGTCGAACTGGCCGAACGGCTGAACCGGACGGGCTACAAGGTCGGGCTGTGCTTTCACGTCGGCAGCCAGATCGAGGATCCCGACACCTATGAGCGGGCGCTGGCCTCCGCCGACTGGGTGCGCAACCGCGTCGGTTTCGACATTGCCGGGCTCGATGTCGGCGGCGGCTTTCCCGCCGAATACGGTCATGATCCGAACAGCCGCAAGCCGGAAATGCCGTCGCTCGGCCAGATCATGTCGCGGCTGTCGGGCGACCTCCAGGAGTATCAGTTCGACCAGATGCCGCTGGTGGCCGAGCCGGGCCGGGTGATCGTGGCGCGCTGCCTGTCGCTGATCGTGCGCGTGCTGCTGCGCAAGGGCAAAAGGCTCTACATCAATGACGGCATCTGGGCGTCGCTGTCGGATTCATGGACCGGCAAGATCACGCTGCCGGCACGCTTCATCCCCGATCCGGCGATCCGCTCGCGCAATGGCGAGGACAAGACCATCGTGCCATTCAAGGTCTGTGGCGCGACCTGCGATTCCGTCGACATATTGTCGCGGCCGTTCTGGCTGCCCGAAACCGTCGATACCGGCGACTGGATCGAGATCGGCCATATCGGCGCCTATTCGCTGTCGCTCCGAACACGGTTCAACGGCTTCTATCCCGATACTTTCGTCGAGGTGGCAACGCCATTCGACGAAGGCGATGCGCCGCAGGGGTTTGCCAGCCTGGAGACGATGGCGGATTAGTGAATGGTGAATAAGTGAAATAGTGAATAGTGAATAGTGAATAGAAGTAGTTCTTGCGTTCCGTCCCGCTCCCGTGAATCGTCACCATTCACCATTCACCATTCACCATTCACCATTCACCATTCACCATTCAGTCAGGCCACGCCACCGCCAGCCTGGATGTTCTCGCCGGTTAGCCAGCGAGCTTCGTCGGAAGCCAGGAAAACCGCGACATCGGCGACGTCGCGCGGTGCTCCGATCCGGCCGAAGGGCGACATGCCGGCGGCCACGGCGCGGTCCCGTTCGGGAAGCAGGTCGGTGTCGGTGAAGCCTGGTGAAAGCGCATTCACGGTAACGGAGCGCGGGCCGAGTTCGCGCGCGAGGACGCGGACGAACTGCTCGACGGCTCCCTTGCTGCCGAGGTAGAGCGCCGTGTGCGTGAAGAACATCCTGGTTCCGCCGGTGGAGACGGCAATGATGCGGCCACCGTCGCGAACGCGGCGCGCCGCTTCCTGAAGCGTGAAGAAGGTGCCCTTGGCATTGGCGCCGAACACGTGATCGAAGTCCGCTTCGGTGGCCTCGACGAGCGGCTTTATGACAGCGACGCCGACATTGGCGACGACGATGTCAATCGGCCCCATCTGTCTTTCGGTTTCGTCGAACAGCTTGCGAATGTCGGGGATGCTGGAGACGTCCGCCTGGATGGCGACGGCTTTTCCGCCAATCCCTTCAATGGCGGCAACCACTTCCCTGGCGGCCTTCTCGTTGCCGACATAGTTGACGACCACGGCAGCACCCTTGGCCGCGAGCCCCTCGGCGATGGCGCGCCCGATGCCGCGCGAGCTGCCGGTCACAAGTGCGGTTTTGCCTTCGAGTGGACGATGCATGGCTGTTCCTTCCGTCTGATTACGGCCGCCTCGATCGAGCGGCGTTCCAGGGAAAGCTATGGGCATGGTATTGCTCAGAGAATAGCCTATTATCTTACTGACTTGTTAAGCCTGGGGTACATAATGCGCGGAACCGAGTTTTCCGAACTCACGGCATTTGCAGCAATCATCGAAGAGGGCAGCTTCGTCCGCGCCGCGGCCAAGCTCAGGATTTCGCCTCCAGCACTCAGTCAGACGATACGTGGGCTGGAAGAGCGTCTCGGTGTCCGCCTGCTCAACCGCACCACGCGCAGCATGTCGCCGACGGCTGAGGGCGAGAAGCTGTTTGCCCGCATCGCACCGGCGTTCAGCGAACTGGAAGGGGCCGTCGCCGACGCGCATGCATCACGCGGCCGGCCGGCCGGCTCGCTGCGCATCAATGTTCCGCGCATCGCCGCCACGCGTTTCATCGCGCCGATCCTCGGCGATTTCCGCCGCGCCTATCCCGATATCGCCCTCACCATCATTGTCGACGACATGCTCACCGACATCGTCGAGGGCCGCTTCGATGCCGGAATCAGATTGGGTGAGCGGCTGCACAAGGACATGGTGGCGGTAAAACTCAGCGAGGAACTCGAGATGGCCGCAGTGGCCGCGCCGAGCTACCTGGAACATCGCCCGATACCCCGCCATCCCGCGGACCTGCATCACCACCAGTGCATCAATTTCCAGTGGCCGAGCGGCGGCAATCTCTACCGCTGGGAGTTCGCCCGAGGCCAGCGTGCTTTGGAAGTGGCCGTCAGCGGCGGCCTGACGGTCAACGATACGGAACTGATGATCGGGGCGGTTCTGGATGGGGTCGGGGTGGCGTACATGCTGGAATATCAGGTCCGGCCGTGGATCGAAGCGGGAAAGCTCATCCGTTTTCTCGAAGCTTGGTCGCCGAGATTTCCGGGTTTTTATCTATATCACGCGAGTTCCCGCCAGGTTCCGGCGCCGCTGCGAGCGTTCATCGATTTCCTGCTTGCGAGGCGGTGATGTGAATAGTGAATAGTGAATAGTGAATAGTGAATAGTGGTAGCTCTGGTGCTCAATGCGGCTCCGGTGCCATTCTTTTCACCATTCACCATTCACCATTCACCATTCACCACCTTCACAGCCTGGCCAGCAGCTCCGGCGTCGGCCAGCCGTCGACCGGCAGGCCCAGCCGCTTCTGCTCCCTGCGGATCGCTTCGCGGGTGTTGGTGCCCAGTATGCCGTCGACGGTGCCGACGTCATAGCCTTTCGCCTCGAGCTTGGTCTGCAGCGCCTTCATCTGGTCGCCGTTGAGGCCGGGTTCGGGGTTGCGCGGATCGAATCGCGGCGCGCCCCCCAGCCGGGCGGCAAGATTTGCCGCGGTCAGGGCATAGGTGAAGGACTGGTTCCACTCGAGATAGACGTCGAAATTGTCGTAGGTCAGGAAGGCTGGCCCCTTGCGACCCATGGGCAGCGCCAGGCCGGCCTTCAGGCCGTTGTCGAGAAGCGGCGTACCGTCGGGCCTGGTAACGCCCCACTGCGCCCACTGCGTCAACGGCAGCTTGTTGGTGCGCCCCGTCTGCTCCCACGGCAAATCGTCGGCCACACGGACTTCCTCGATCCAGGGCTGATCGCGCTTCCAGCCGCGCGACTGGATCTTGCTGGCCGTGCTCATGATCACATCGGGCGCGCTGCCGCGCAGGTCGACCAGGCCGTCGCCGTCGCCGTCGACGCCGTGGCCGAGATAGTCGGAAGGCAACATCTGCGTCTGGCCGATCTCGCCGGCCCAGGCACCGGTGACGTCGGCCGGCACCACGCCGCGATCGATCAACATCAGCAGCGGGACGATCTGCGGCCGGAACAGCTGCGGGCGGCGGCAGTCATGCGAGAGGCTCACCAGCGCGTTCAGCGTATGAAAATCGCCCTGCACGGCGCCAAAATCGGTCTCCAGGGCCCAGAAAGCGGCGATGACCGGCGCCTGCACGCCGTATTCGCGATCGGCGCGGACAAAGACCTCGGCATATTTTTGCAGATTGGCCGCACCTTGCTTCAGCCGATGGGACGAGATCATACGGTTCGAGAATTCGATGAAGGTCTGGGTGAAGACGCCCTGGGCACGGTCGCGTGCCAGCGCCTTTTCATCGAGGGTGGCGTTTTCCAGCGCAGAAAGGCCGGCAGCGCCGACGCCGGCCGCCCTGGCTTCCGCCGCCACGCCCTGCTTCCATGCCTCGAAATCGCCGCCGCATTGCTGTGCCGCGGCCGGCACGGCGCTCAGGAGCAGCGCCGCGAGAAATCCAAAGCGCGATCGCATCGCCATCCTTCCGAGAAGATTACCAGCGGTTGCGGGCATCCGTCATTGGCTGTGTCGAAAAGCAGGCGGCAGGCCTGGTGTCAACGGGTGTTCTGCCGCAACCACTTCTTCCACGCGGCTTCGGAGCCGTTGAAGACGCTGATGTCGGCGTTTCCGGTCATGCCCGGCACGACGCCCGTTCCGGTATACTGCCAGAAGGTGAAGGGATGGCTGCCGTATTTCTGGCGCGGGTGCCCGGCGACGGAGCGCAGCCAGTAGGGGTAATTGCGGAAGCCCGATAAACCGTTATCTTCGAAGAAATCGACAGACGTGTAGATGATCGGCTTCTTGCCGTAGTATTTTTCGACGATTTCGAGGAACGTGCTCATCTCGCTGCGTACCGTGGCGGGATCGGGCCGCAGCTTGCAGGTCGGCGATTTCGGGTTCCATTCCATGTCGAGAACCGGCGGCATCGCCGAACCGTCTTTGGGCACGTTCTGGATGAACCAGCGCGCCTGGGTAGCGGCCGGCGTGCAAAAGTAGAAGAAATGATAGGCGGCACGGGGGACGCCCGAGGCCTTCGTGCGGCTCCAATGCTCGTTGAAAGCTTCATCGAAACGGTCTCCGCCTTCGGTTGCCTTGATAAAGGCGAAGGAGATGCCGCTGGCCCTGGCCGCCGGCCAGTCGATCGAGGTCTGGTATTTGGAGACGTCGGTGCCGTGGACGGCATAGCTCCACGGTGCGCCGCTGTCCCATTCATGCGGGTCGGAATCGGCAAAACGCGGCGCGCGTACCGCAACCATCGAGGCGCTGGACGACGACAGCGATGGCGTCAGATCCTCGACCGTCGAGCAGGCACCAAGCAGCGTCAGCGTGATGAGAACCGCGAAACGGCGCATCGCTACTTCCCGAGCCGGTTTCAGCCGGCCGCTGATGGGTCTTTCCGCGGGTGCCCCCTCGACCGGGCGCAGCGCGTTTGAAATCGACTTACGCGACGCGCCTGGATCTTCGTTTCATGCATTCCCAAACCATTACGCAGTTTTGGGACGCATGCATTCAAGCCCCGCCGGACGGTCACCCCACAGGATCGCCCGGTCTGTCCTAAGCGCGTCGCTTCGACGCGCTTAGCTCTTTCGTCTATGCATGTCGTTGTCCCAAAACCGCTGCGCACTTCTGGGCGACATGCACCTGTGATCGCCGATCATGGTTGATATTCGGTTGACGGCGCTCGACAAGAGCCGCGATTTTGCCGAAACAATGGCGGCAAATCGATGACATAGATCGAGCGCGCCCGGGGGAACTCAAAATGCAGATCCTTTTGAAGTTCGTCAAATGGCTGCTCGGCTTGGCTGTGCTGGCCGCCGCGGTACTCGCCGGCTGGCTGTATTTTGCGCCGCCGGAACTGATCCGCGTCGGTTCCGGCTATGCGGCCAAGATCGTCTGTTCGAACGTCTTCATCGCCGGGCGAGACGCCGACGATGTGCTTGCCGTCGATGTGCAGGCGCCGGGTCATCCGCTGCTGAAGCTGATGAGAGTGTCGGTCGACAAGGAGAAGGGAACGGTTTCGGCCGGCCTTTTCGGTGTGCTCGGCAAAAGTGTCGCGGTTGCGCGCGACGGGCTCGGCTGCGCCTCGGTTCCCGACGGCGATATTGCCGCCGCCAAGGCTGTCGCCGGAGCTGCACCGACGCCGGCGCCGCTGCCCGATCTGATCTGGCCGGAGGGCGACAAGGCCGATGCCTCGCAGGATCCCGAGGTCGCGAAAGTCCTCGACGATCCAGCAATGACCGGCGCCGGCATGCGGGCGGTCGTGGTGGTCAAGAACGGCCGCATCGTCGCAGAGCGCTATGGCGACGGCTTTTCCGAAAAGACGCCGCTACTGGGCTGGTCGATGACCAAGACGCTGAATGCGGCGATCGTCGGCACGCTGGTGAAGGACGGCAAGCTGGCGATGACCAACCAGCGCCTGTTCGGACCCTGGCAAGCAGATGGCCGCGCCGTGATCAGCCTCGCCGACATGATGGCGATGTCGAGCGGGCTGGAATTCAACGAGGATTATGGCGACGTCGCCGATGTAACGCGCATGCTTTACCTCGAACCGGACATGGCCGGCTTTGCCGGATCCAAGCCGCTGACCGGCGAGGTCGGCAAGGTGTTTTCCTATTCGAGCGGCACGGCGGTGATGCTGTCCCGATTGTGGCAGGACGCGATCGGCGGCAAGGACAAGGCGCTGGCCTGGCCGAGGACCGCGCTGTTCGATCCGCTCGGCATGCAGAGTGCAGTGCTGGAGGCCGACGAGCACGGCACCTTCGTCGGCTCGTCCTACCTCTACGCCACGGCACGCGACTGGGCGCGCTTCGGCCAGTTCCTGCTGCAGGGCGGCGTCTGGAACGGCAAGGAGATCCTGCCCGCCGGCTTCGTCGACTGGATGCGGGAACCGGCAACTGCCTCGAAGGTCTACGGCAATGGGCAATTATGGATCGAAGGACCGGGCGACGAAGAAAACCCCGGCGCCGGCACTGCCGCCGGCCTGCCCAAGGATACCTATTGGATGGAGGGGCATGATGGGCAAACGGTTGCCATCATCCCCTCGGAGCAGCTGGTTGTGGTGCGGCTCGGGCTGACGCCGGCCAGGCTCGGCTACCGGCCGCAGGCGATGGTAGCGGCGCTGACGAAGGCGCTACACTGAGGAATGCGGCGGTCGCAGTCTTGTCTATGCGGCTGTCGCCAAAGGCTTGGCGCGATCAACACGCGCCCGCTCGTCGGGTGAGTTCATAACTGTCCAAAGATCGTTACGGCGCTGGACGTTCAACCAGAAATCCGGGCTGTTGCCAAACACCCGCGCCAGAATGAGCGCGGTAGCCGCCGTCACGTTGCGGCGGCCGTTGCACAATTCGTTCACATGCTTGCGCTGGACGCTCATAGCTTCGGCCAAAGCCGCCTGTGTCAGGCCGAGTGGTTGCATGAATTCTTCCGTAAGAATTTCGCCAACCGTTGCTGGCTTGCGTGCGGTCATCAACATGTCTCACCTCACTTATATATAACTGTGGTCGTCGAGATAGATGTCCGACGCCTCGCCCCGGCCCCCGTCCCAGCGGAAGACCAGCCGCCATTGTTTGTTGACACGGATCGAATGGAAGCCTTCGAGATTGCCGCGCAACTTCTCGAAATGGTTGCTGGGCGGCACACGCAAATCCTGATCGATCGCCGCGTCGTCAATCATCTGGAGCTTGCGGAACAAGCGGCTTTCGAGATCGGACGGAATATTGCGGGAGTGGGTGTCGTCCACGAAGAAAGCCCGCAGCCATCCATCTCTAAAGCCGATGATCATCCCATGCTTCCGGCGAGGAGATAATGTACCACTCCTTGGGTCATATGGCAATGTGTGATTTAGCCAATTAACTGATTTCAGCCACGGCCCTCATTTAGGATTGGAGCCCCAAAACCTTCCACGGCAAAATTGATATTAGATGGCGATCTTGCTCACGGCGAGCCAGCTGTAGCCGCGATAAAGTGTTTTGAATCGAACGCTTGCGCCAACTCTTGCAGATTCCGAATCCAGAATCGCGCGCAACGATTGACGCGGCTCGACGTGGAATTTTTTCAGCCAGCCGCGCAACAGCTTGCGGAACCAGCTGGGCAAGGCTTCCTGCTGGCCAAAATCGACGACATGCAGCGAGCCACCCGGTGACAGAGCAGCAAGAGCCGCGGATACCGTCTTTTCCCAGCCGGGGATCATCGACAGCGAATATGAGACAAAGACGCGGTCGAAACTTTCGACGCCGAACAGCGCTTTCGCGTCGAAATTCGTGGCATCGCCGCGCGCCAGCGTGACGCGGCCGGAGAGGCCTTCGCGCGCGAGGGCGGCAGTGGCCGTCTCCAGCATCTCGGCCGAAATATCGAGGCCGAAGAAGCGCGCGCCGGGATAGCGGCGGGCGGCGAGGATGATGTTGCGGCCGGTGCCGCAGCCGAGCTCGAGCACGGTGCCGCCGGCCGGCACATCCAGTCCGGCGATAAGCCGGTCGCGGCCGAGCAAATAGTATTTGCGGGTCAGGTCGTAGATATGACGCTGCCAGCGGTAGACGCCGTCCATCAGTTCGGCATGGCTGGCCGGCAAGTCGGTCGTGCTCATCAGGACCGCTTCACATAGAGATGGAAGCCGCCATAGATGGCCGAGCGGTCGCGCGCCGAAAACTCGCGCGAGGCGTCGTTCTCGTAGCGCCACTGATCGAGCAGCGAATTCGAGACGCGGCCGGGCAGCAGGCTGGGTTCCGCTGCGGTGCGGAAGATGACGCGGGCGCCGGTGGAGGCGGTTCGGGTGATCTCGGCCCACAACTCGTTGAGCTGGTCGTCGGTCATCCAGTCCTGTGCATCGAGCAGCACGAAGCGATCCACCGAGCCGGCATCCTTGCGGGCAAGGAACTCGATCAGATTGGCGTGGTGGATGGCAACGCGATCGACATTGTTGCGGATCGTCTTGTAGTTGCGCTTTTCGAGATAGGCGGGCAGGGCGGCCTCGCCCGGATTAGGGTAGCGGCGGGCGAAAGCCTGCCAGGCGAAATAATTGGTCTTCAGCGGAAAATCGCAGGCGAGCTTTTCCAGTCGTGCCTTCAGCACGCTGGCCATGGTGCCGTCACCCGAGGTGATCAGCGAATCGTACTGGGCCGGCGGAATGCCGAGGCCGAACAGCGAAGCCTTTCGCGAGGTCGCCCATTTCAGCAGCGGTTTTTCGAAGACCGGCGCCAGCTCTTCGTCGAAGAAGCGGCGCTGATCGGCGATGGTCTTGGCGTCCATGATTCCGGCCGGGTCGACGCCGAAGAATTTTGCGGTGCGATGGCCGATCGCAATGAACAGGCCAAGCAGGCCGGTCTGGTAGAAATTGCGGTCGAAGACGGCGATGCGGCGACGGCCGCGCCAGTTGCGGCGCTCCCAATAATGGCGGCTGACCGGGTCGAGATGCGGTGCGATGAAGCGATCGTAGGCCTGTGAATTGTGCCCGGTCTCAGCCGCGCCGAAGAAACGGAACAGGTCGCCCTGCGACGGCAGGTGACGGACGGCTTCGAGCTTCATGCGGTTCAGCGCGATATGGGCAGCGTTGAGGTCGACGGCATCGATCCTTTCCGGCGAGCGGGTGAGATAGGCAAGGATGTTACAGCCGCCGGAGGCAATGGTGACGATGCGGTGGCCCGTCCCGAGCTGCATCGCGTCCATGTCGATTTCGGGGTCTTCCCAGATCTGCGGATAGACGAGGCCGGAGAACAGGAAGGCGAACAGGCGCTCGGAGATGCCGGCTTTCGACAGCGGGCGGTTCTGGTAGACGGCCTTGCCGACTTCCTTGCCGCGGCGAAAAACCAGGTCCCCAGAAATGTCCGTCATGGCAAGGCGATTCCCCGTTTGCTTTGCCGCAAGCGGGTAGCGCAGGGTGATGACAGGCCAGTGACAGCCTGTTGACGCGAGTTCAGGCCTTGCCAAATCCACCTGGGGTCGGCGTCGTCACGATGACCGCCTCGCCAGCGTCGAGGATGGTCTGATCGCAGGCTTTCAGCGTCTCGATCGCGCCGGTCTTGCGGCGGACCTTGGTCGAACCGGCCTTGCCATCGCCGCCTCCGTCCAGTCCCCGCGGCGGGCGGTTGCGATGCGAGGACAGGATCGCGCATTCCATTTTTTCGAGGAAGCGGATGGTGCGCCTGGTGCCGTCGCCGGCATTCCATTTGCCTTCGCCGCCGGAGCCTTCGCGGATATGAAAATCCTCGAGCAATACCGGGAAACGCAGTTCCAGCACTTCCGGATCGGTCAGGCGCGAATTGGTCATATGGGTGTGGACGCCGGAGGTGCCGGCAAAACCGCGGCCGTCGTTCATCCGGCCAGCCGGCGAGCCCGAGCAGATCGTCTCGTAATACTGGTACTGCTTGTTGCCGAAGGTGAGATTGTTCATCGTGCCTTGCGCATTGGCCATCGCGCCCATGGCGCCGAACAGCGCGTTGGTGACGTGCTGCGAGGTCTCGACGTTACCGGCGACGACTGCCGCGGGATAGGCGGGCTTCAGCATCGAGCCGTCGGGAATGACGATGTTGATCGGCCGCAGACATCCGGCATTCATCGGGATGTTGTCTTCGACCATGACGCGGAAGGCATAAAGCACAGCGGCTCGGGCGACTGGCTCTGGCGCATTGAAATTGTTCTTCATCACCGGCGACGTTCCGGTGAAGTCGACGGTCGCTTCGCGCTTCCGCCGGTCGACCGATATCTTCACCTTGATCATTTGGCCGGTGTCGGTCGGATATTCGTATTCGGAACTGTCGGGCAGCCGCTCCAGAACGCGGCGCACGCTTTCGGCGGCATTGTCCTGGACATGGCCCATATAGGCTTCGACCACATCGAGGCCGAAATGCGCGACCATCTTGCGCAGCTCGGCGACGCCCTTTTCGTTCGCGGCGATCTGCGCCTTGAGGTCGGAGATGTTCTGGTGCGGATTGCGCGCCGGGTAGGGGTGGTTGGTGAGTAGCGTCTCCAGGTCCTTCTCGCGGAACCGGCCGCGATCGACGATGCGGAAATTATCGAACAGCACGCCTTCCTCGTCGACGGTCGTGGCAAGCGGCGTCATCGAGCCGGGCGCGGTGCCGCCGATGTCGGCATGATGGCCACGCGAGGCGACGTAGAAGAGGATCTCCTCCCCCCTCGAGGGGGAGGTGGCGGCGAAGCCGCCGGAGGGGGTCGTTGCGGCAGTGCTCGACGCACTTGTGGTGCCTTCTGCGAGGACCCCACCCGGCCGCTTCGCGGCCACCCTCCCCTCAAGGGGGAGGGAAAACACCGGCGTCACCACTGTGATATCAGGCAGATGGGTGCCGCCATTGTAAGGCGCATTCAGCGCAAAGACGTCGCCGGGGTGAATGTCGCCGGAATTGAGCCGGATGATGGTCTCCACCGAGCGGTCCATCGAGCCGAGATGCACCGGCATATGCGGTGCATTGGCGACCAGCGCGCCATTCCGGTCGAAGACGGCGCAGGAGAAATCGAGCCGCTCCTTGATGTTGACGGAATAGGCAGTGTTTTGCAGCGTTACGCCCATCTGTTCGGCGATCGACATGAACAGGTTGTTGAAGACCTCCAGCATCACCGGATCGGCTTCGGTGCCGAGTGCGGCCTGTCGGCGCTTCTTCTCGACGCGCCGCATCAATACGTGGTCCTTGGCGGTGATCTCGGCCTGCCAGCCCGGCTCGACGACAATGGTCTGGTTCGGCTCGATGATCAAAGCAGGGCCGGCGATCTTGTTACCAGGCTTCAGCGTTTCGCGAGGGAAGATGCCGGCGTCGCGCCAGACGCCGTCGACAAAGATTTTCCGGTTCCCGGAAGGACTTGCGGCCATGTCTTCAACAACTGAATCGCTTTCGTCGCGGCCGGTGACGCCGGTATCGGTACCCTCGACGCCGACCGATTCGACGATCATCGGCTTGTCGTCGTAGACGAAACCGAACTGCGCCTTGTGCGCCAGTTCGAAGTCCGCCTTGGCCTGCGCAATCGAGCCGTGCCCGAAGTTCACAGGCAGCGCGGTATCGGTGCCGTCGTAGCGGATCTGCAGCACCGGTCTCGAGGCGACCGCGTCTTCGCTGATGCCTTGCGCGGCGAGTTCGTCGATGACGGCTTTGCGCAGCGTTGCGATGAGTTCATCGATCGCTGGCCCGGAATTGTCCGCCAGCGGCTTCAGCAGCGCCTGCTGGCGTGACGCAAATACAGAGGATAGGCCGATGCCGTATGCCGAGAGCAGGCCTGAGAAGGGATGGATCAGCACCGCCTCCATGCCGAGCGCATCGGCGACCAGGCAAGCGTGCTGGCCGCCGGCGCCGCCGAAGCAGTTCAGGAGGTATTCGGTGACATCGTAGCCGCGCTGCACCGAAATCTTCTTGATGGCGTTGGCCATGTTTTCGACGGCGATTGTGATGAACCCTTCGGCGACGGTTTCCGGCGAGCGGCCGTCGCCGATCTCGGCGGCAAGTGCGGTGAATTTTTCGCGAACCGTCTGGACGTCGAGCGGTTCGTCCTGGCCCGGTCCAAAAATAGCCGGGAAGAACTCGGGCTGCAGCTTGCCCAGCATGACATTGGCGTCAGTGACGGCCAACGGGCCGCCGCGCCTATAGGCGGCCGGGCCGGGATTGGCGCCGGCCGAATCCGGCCCGGCGCGAAAGCGGCCGGCCTCGTAATGGAGGATCGAGCCGCCGCCTGCAGCAACGGTGTGGATGCGCATCATCGGCGCGCGGATGCGCACGCCGGCGACCTCGGTGTCGAAGGCGCGCTCGTAGTCACCATCGTAATGGGCGACATCGGTGGAGGTGCCGCCCATGTCGAAGCCTATGACTTTGCCGAAACCGGCGAGTTTTGCCGTCTCAACCATGCCGACGACCCCGCCGGCCGGGCCGGACAACAGCGCATCCTTGCCCTGGAACATGTCGGCGGCGGTGAGGCCGCCCGACGACATCATGAACATGAGGCGAGGGCTTTCCCTCCCCCTTGAGGGGAGGGTGGCGGCGAAGCCGCCGGGTGGGGTCGGCTCGACTGGGTTCGACACTCTGGCGGTGCCTTCTGAGATGACCCCCTCTGGCTGCTGCGCAGCCATGTCCCCCACAAGGGGGGAGATTGGCGCGGCACCCAGTTCCGCCGCAACCCTTTGCACATACCTTGCCAGGATCGGCGACAGGTAGGCGTCGACCACGGTGGTGTCGCCACGGCCGACCAGCTTGATCAGCGGCGAGACCTCGTGACTGACGGAGACCTGCGAAAATCCGAGTTTTCTGCAGACCTTCGCAACTGCCTTTTCGTGATCGGGATGTTTCCAGGCATGCATGAAGACGATCGCGACCGCATCGATGCCGTCCGCCTTGGCTTGCTCAATAGCCGGGCGTACGGAAGCAATGTCGAGCAGGCGCTCGACACTGCCGTCGGCGCGAACCCTTTCGTCGATTTCTACGACACGCTCATAGAGCTGTTCGGGAAGGATGATCTGCTTGGCAAAGATATCGGGCCTGGCCTGATAGGCAATCCTCAGCGCATCGCGGAAGCCTTTGGTGATGAGCAGCAGCACACGGTCGCCCTTGCGCTCGAGAAGGGCATTTGTGGCAACCGTGGTGCCCATCTTGACATCGCCGATCAGAGCGGAGGGGATTGGAGCGCCGGGTTGGACGCCGAGCAGCTCGCGAATGCCATGGATGGCAGCATCGGCATAGGCTTCGGGATTCTCGGACAGCAGCTTGCGCGGGTGCAGCGCGCCTTCCGGGTCACGGCCGATGACGTCGGTGAAGGTGCCGCCACGGTCGATCCAGAAATCCCATTTTGCAGTCACTGCGGCGGCTCCCGGGATTTTTCCCTGTTCGATCTGTTAGCTCGCGAGGCCCTGACCGGCAATCGTCAAATGATTGGAATATGTTACAGGCAGAAATGCAACGTTACGAAACTCATGCGCAGCTTACGCATTGTGTCCTCGACCGCCGCCGGTAACGGAGGCGTGATTAGAGGAGAGATATCATGAAGAAACTCATTCTTGCGTCGGTGTCGGCGCTTGCGTTGCTTGGCCTTGCCGCCTGCAGCAACAGCGGCACCGACAACACCACGACGCAGAGCACCAACCCGCCGGCATCCGACCAGACGATGAAGCCGGCTGCTCCTGACGCCAACAAGCCTGCCGAGCCGGCTCCGGCTCCGGCGCCTGCGCCGGCTGCTCCGGCTCAGTAGTCAATGTGACAACCAAGGAAAGGCTGGCCTCACAGGCCGGCCTTTCTGCTGCTTACGATACCAGCGCCTGGCGGCCGAGTGCGACGACGTGAGCGCTGGCGCCAGCCGCCTCAGGCATTGCGCCAAATCGATTGGGCCAGCCCCTGCGGCACTGTCTTGGCTTGATAGCGATGGGTGGTTGGCCCTATGAAGCCCCCATGTCGATTTGGGACCGCCTTGGCGACTTCGTCACACGCGTTTCATCTTCAGCGTCGTCAGGCGTCGCCGAAGTGGTCGAGGCCGTGCGCACGGTTTTCTCCGGCGATGCCGATCTGCGCCGGCGTGTCGCCTTCTCGGTGGCGATGATCGCCCTGTCGGCCAAGATGGCCAAGGCAGACGGCATCGTCACGCAAGACGAGGTGCGCGCCTTCCAGGAAATATTCGAGGTGCCGAAGGAACAGAGGCGCAATGTGGCGCGGCTCTACGATTTGGCCAAACGCGACATTGCCGGTTTCGAGACCTATGCCGAGCGGATGGCGCAGCTTTGCGGTTCGGGCCATTCGAACTGCCTGATGCTCGAGGACATACTCGACGGGCTGTTCCACATCGCCAAGGCCGACGGGCTGGTGCATGAGCGCGAGGGCCAGTTCCTGCATCGCATCGCCGAGATATTCCGCATCGAGGAGGCGCATTACCAGAGCATCCTGGCCCGGCATGTCGATCTGGGTGCCGCCGATCCTTATGTCGTGCTCGGCATCGAGCGTGGGAAGCCGTTCGAGGAGGTCCGCAGGCGCTACCGCAAGCTGGTCTCCGACAATCATCCGGACCGGCTGATCGCACGCGGCCTGCCGCAGGAATTCATCAAGATCGCGACGACCAGGCTGGCGGCGATCAACGCGGCCTATGAGATGATCGAGCGAGGCCTGCGGCACGCATGAGCGGCTTTCCGCCCGACGAGCCGAGGGCCGAGGTCAGGGTATCGCCGAATTTCGGACCACGGCGCGGGACGCTCGGACCCGATATGATCGTGCTGCACTACACCGGCATGGCTACCGGCGCCGGTGCCGAGGCATGGTTGTGCGATCCGGCAAACGAGGTCTCGTCGCACTACCTGGTCCATGAGGACGGCCGAATTGTTCAGATGGTAAGGGAAAGCGACCGCGCCTGGCATGCCGGTAAGAGCTCGTGGTTCGGACAGAGCGACATCAACTCCTGTTCGATCGGCATCGAGATCGTCAATCCGGGGCATACGCTCGGCTATCGCAACTTTCCAAAACCGCAGATCGACGCGGTGATCGGCCTGTGCGCTGGGATCATCGAGCGCCATTCCATTCCGGCGCAGCGGGTGCTTGCCCATTCCGACGTGGCACCGGGGCGCAAGGTCGATCCAGGCGAGAAATTTCCATGGAAGGCCTTGTTTGCCGCCGGTATCGGCCATGTTGTGCCGGCGGCACCGATCCGGCGCGGCGCCGTGCTGAAGCCAGGCGATACCGGCGCCGAGGTAGAGGCGCTGCAGTCGATGCTGGCGCTCTATGGTTATGGCGTCGAGATCACCGGCACTTTCGACCGGCAGACCGAAATCGTGGTCGAGGCATTTCAGCGGCATTTCCGGCAGTGCCTGGTCGATGGCATGGCTGACGGATCGACGATCCGCACGCTAGAAAGGCTGCTCGCTTCCGTAAGGATAGCCTCTCTCAAATAATCTTTTGCCAGCTTAAAAATTACAATCTGTTACTCAAAGTGACTTGCGTCGCCTTCTTTGGCGCCAATTCCGTCGTCAAAGGCGATCCGTACAGATTGTCGGACGTCTATCCCCCCAAATGTTCCGATGTTGATTGAGGGTATCTGCGCGAAGTTCTTTGTGCAGATCAAACAGAACAGGATCACATGCAGAAATTGACCGTTTTAACGGCAGCCATTGCTGCCGGCGTAATGACTTTTGCCTTCAGTGCGGCGAACAGCGCACCGCTGAGCCAGCGGGCCGATCAGGGCTTCAGTGCCGCAGCCGGCAAAACCGCCATGCCGAAGGGTGGTGCAAAAGTAGAGAAGACCGCCACCGCAAAAGTGGAAAAAGCGGCCGCGGTAAGGACGAAAAAGCCAGTCTCCGCGAAAAGGCCAACCGCTGCGAGAAAGACAATCGCCAAACAGCATGTGAAGCGTAGCCGCAAACGCATCGACCGCATGGCAACGGCGTCAGTCGCTCCGAAGAGCAGGCCAGCGCCTCAGGCGGCGGTAGTCGGCGGCAGCGGACAGTATTCGGCGATCATTGCGCGTTATGCCGCCAGCTATGGCGTCCCGGTGTCGCTCGCCAACGCCGTCATCAAGATCGAAAGCAACTACCAACCGAACCAGGTCGGCAGCGCCGGCGAGATCGGCCTGATGCAGATCAAGCCGGCGACGGCAAGGATGATGGGCTATAGCGGTTCGGTTCAGGGTCTCTACGATCCCGATACCAACATCAAATACGGCATGAAGTACCTTGCCATGGCGCGGGATCTCGGCGGCGGCACGACCTGCGGCACGATCCTGAAATACAATGCCGGCCACGCCGCCACACGGATGAACCCGGTGTCCGCAGCCTATTGCGGCAAGGTCAAGGTGCAGCTGGCAGCACTTGGAGCGCCCGCCTGACAAGCGACAAACTTGCTTTTTCGTTTGCGTTTTCGGGCCTGAACCCCTTTATACGCCTTGCCAGCTGGCCGGGCGGCCGCACCCGCGAAGCCGAAAGGCTGCGGGTGAGGAAAGTCCGGGCTCCATGGAGACACGGTGCCGGTTAATGACCGGCGGGGGCGACCCCAGGGAAAGTGCCACAGAAAGCAAACCGCCACGATCCAATCGTGGCAAGGGTGAAAGGGTGGGGTAAGAGCCCACCGCGCGACTGGCAACAGGAGCGGCACGGTAAACCCCACCGGGAGCAAGACCGAATAGGGGCGGTGCGAGGGGAAATCCTCGAGGGCTGTTTCCGGCTCACCGTCCGGGTAGGTTGCGTGAGGCGCATGGCAACATGCGCCCAAGATGAATGGCCGCCACGTTCTCGCCCCGAAAGGGGCGAGGGCCATACAGAACCCGGCTTACAGGCCAGCTGGCAGTTTTCCCCGATAAAAGGAAATCTCCTGATATCAGCAGGTTGCGTCTTCGGGCGCAGCCGTTGATTCACTTTTCGACCCGCAATCGAGCGCGACATTCCTTGAAAATGGTGCGATTAAATCGTACCATTTGGATGACGGTATTCAGGAGCGCGTCATGGGACAGGTCGATAAACGCAGCATCACGCTGTCGCCGGAATTGGCAGCGGCGGTCGACGACGTGGTCGCCGCCGGCGAATATGCCTCGGCAAGCGAGGTGATCCGCGACGCGCTGAGGCAATGGAAGGACCGGCGCGACCTGCTCGGCTACACCGTCGAGGAATTGCGCAGACTGGTGCAGGAGGGGATCGACAGCGGGCCGGGGCTGGACGGGCCGCCAATCATGGAACGGCTGCGCGCCAAATATCTGAAAATGGCCGGAACCAAAGGCCTTGAGGAGTGAAATACCGCCTGCTTCCTCAGGCATTGATCGACCTCGAAGCCATCGGCGACTACATTGCCGAACAGAATCCAAATGCGGCGGTTCGGCTCGTGGATCTCTTGCAAAGGCGGTGGGATTTGCTGACCCTGCACCCCTTCTCAGGTGCCCCGCGCGAAGACATCGCGCCTGGCATCCGTCACCTGATCGTCGGCGAATACCTCACCCTGTACCGCGTCAGTGAAGAGGCGATCGAAATCGTTCGCGTGCTGCACGGCCGGCGCAAGATCGCGGCCGACGATCTAAGTTCGTGATTGCCGATTCAGCCACCGATTGCGTCCAGCGACGCCTCGATCGCCTGCCAAAGCTCTTCCACCGGCTCGCAGCCGACCGACAGGCGAACGAAGCCGGGCGGAACGGCATCTCCCCTTTTTGATCGCCGTTCGGCCGAGGTGTGTACGCCGCCGAACGACGTCGCTGCCTGCATCAAGGCGCAGTTGTTGATGAAATCCTCGGCCTTGTCCTCCGAGGCGAGCACGAACGAGATGAGAAATCCGAAGCGCTCCATCTGGGCGCAGGCAAGATTGTGCGATGGATCGCTCTCCAGTCCCGGAAAGCGCAAGCCGCTGATCGCGCGATGGTTTTTCAGCCGTCGCGCTATCATTTCGGCGGAAGCGCACATGCGGTCGAAGCGCACGTCCAGCGTTTCGAGGCCGCGATGCACCAGCCATGCCTCGAACGGCCCGGGGATGGCGCCCGACGTCTCGCGCCAGTCGGTCACCCTCGAGATAATGTCCGCGTCGCGGCTGGCGACATGGCCGAACAGCACATCGGAATGGCCGTTTGGTGCCTTGGTGTCGGCGGCAATGACGATATCTGCGCCGAGATCGAGCGGGCGCTGGCCGAAAGGCGTCATCGTCGTGTTGTCGACCACAAGCACCGCACCCGCTCTATGCACGGCCTCGGCGACGGCTGCGATGTCGCATATGTCCAGTCCTGGGTTGGCGGGCGTTTCGACGAACGCAAGCCGATACCTATCGAAGCCGCCGTCGAGGAAGCTCGATGTTGGCCGGACATCATAAGCGACGCCGAAGGACTTCAGGAAGCGCTCTGCCAGCGCTCTCGTCGTGTGATAGCCGTCGGACGGCAGCAGGATACGGTCGCCGGCTTTGAGCAGACCGAAAAATACCGCCGAGATGGCAGCCATCCCCGAGGGAAAGGCGACGCATGGGGCGTCTTCCAGATGCGCCAGCATGTGCTCGACCGCATCCCAGGTCGGATTGCTGAAGCGGCCATATTGATCGAAGCCGGTGGCGTCGCCGGGCGCATGAAAGATGGCGGCCATGGTCAGGGGCAAGGGGATCGGGTCGCCCTTGGCATGCCTGCCGCGACGCAGATGGGGAAGTGCCGCGGCGCGTGACTTGGCGGTTTCGGACATGGTTTCAAACCTCGTTACTGACCGGAAAAGGAGATGCCGAGGCTATGCGCGGCAGCGATCCGCAGCAAGCCGCCTCCGCTTGGACCACACGGCCCTAAACGCTTCGTTAGGCTTAATGGAGGATAAAGACCGGAGCGCCGTCAAAGCTGCTCTCCCCAGTCGTGGCAGGCGCGTTTTGAAGACTGTTCCCGTTGACGCCCATAACACCCCATGATATCCCATTCCGATACTCAAGCCTTCGTTCCGTGTCAGGGTGAAGCGTACGCCAATCGGGCAGCCGCGGCGGCTGCGCGTTTGCCTGCGTTCGCCCGTCACAACGAAGCGGGTTTTGGACGTCGACCGGGCCGGGGCGGCGCGGACAGGAAGATGCAGAGGGGTGCGGCGGCGCAAGCGGCCGTAACGCGTAATGGACCGGTTTCTGTCGAACGCGGTGAACAGGATCGATGCGAAGGGACGGGTGTCCGTGCCGGCGCATTTCCGTGCCGTTGTGCAGAAACGCGGCTATTCGGAACTTTATGCGCTACGCTGCCTGGATCGCCCGGCGATGGATGTCGGTGGGCTCGACCTGCTCGATCGCTACGAGCAGCGTATCGCCCAGGAAGACCCGTTCCTGCAGACGGCGGACGACATGTCGTTCTTCTGCCATGGCGATGGAACGTTTCTGAAGCTCGACCAGGACGGCCGTATCACGATGAGCGATTTCATTCGCGAGCATACCGGCATTTCAGCGGAAGTGGCCTTCGTTGGCCGCGGCAATTTCTTTCAGATCTGGGAGCCGGGACGGCTCAGCGCCTATGGGACGGAAGCACGCGCACGGCTTTTGCAGCTTCGGCAGGGGACGAAGCCCGGGGAGCGGCCGGAATGATGGCGGGCGGCGGCGATGAAGTTCATGCCGTTGGCGGACCAGCCCGTCACATTCCGGTCCTCCTTGCCGAAGTTCTGGAGGCGCTGGCGCCGACAAAAGGCGAGGTGATCGTCGACGGCACGTTCGGTGCCGGCGGCTACACGAAGGCCATTCTGGCAAGCGGAGCCTCGGTCGTCGCCATCGACCGCGATCCGGATGCGATCGCGGCGGGGCGGGCCCTTGAACAGCAGTCCGGCGGCAAGCTCAGGCTTGTCCAGGCACCGTTCTCGACGCTCGACGAGCAGGTTGAAAGTGCCGATGGCGTCGTGCTCGACATCGGCATCTCCTCCATGCAGATCGACCAGCCGGACCGCGGCTTTTCGTTCCGGGCCGATGGACCGCTCGACATGCGCATGGCGCAGGCGGGCCTGAGCGCCGCCGACGTCGTCAACACCTTCAAGGTGGGCGATCTTGCCCGCATCTTCGGTTTTCTCGGCGAGGAACGCCATGCCGGGCGCATCGCCCGCATAATCGAGAGCCGTCGCGAAAAACGCCCCTTCGAGCGCACGCTCGACCTTGCCGATGCCATCGAGACGCATATCGGTCGCGCGCCGAAAGACAAGATCCATCCGGCCACCCGCGTTTTCCAGGCGCTGCGCATCTTCGTCAATGACGAACTCGGCGAACTGGCCAAGGCACTGTTTGCCGCAGAGCGCGTGCTGAAACCGGGCGGGCGGCTTGTCGTGGTGACCTTCCATTCCCTCGAGGACCGCATCGTCAAGCGCTTCATCGCCGACAGAGCCGATTCAGCGACCGGATCGCGGCACCTGCCCGAGGCGCAGGCGCGCACCGCCACCTTCACCAAGAAGGGCGGCGGCGTGACACCTGGCGATGCCGAGATATCGGCAAATCCGCGGGCGCGCTCGGCAAGGCTGCGCACTGCAATCCGTACAGAGGCGCCGGCGCGTGCCGGTGATTTTTCGATTTTCGGCCTGCCAAAACTGCCTGGCCCAAAGCTTCCCGGCGCCGATCGACCGGGAGAGAGGTGAGCACGTGTTTCGTACCAGCGACATAGTCCTGATCGCCGTCATGGTTTCGGCGGCTGCCCTGACCTACAAGACCAAGCGCGAGGCCGAGGAGCAACTGGCGGCAGTGCACAAGATCCAGGCGCAGATCCGTTATGAGGAGGACACGATCGACCTGCTCAAGGCGGACTGGAGCCTGCTTACCCAGCCGTCGCGCCTGCAGAAGCTCACCGAAATCTACAAATCGCAACTCGGACTCGAGCCGGTCAATGCGCGCCAGATCGTCGGGCTGGACGATCTGCCGGCGAAACCCGTCAACATCGAGGACCTTTCATCGCAGCGGCTAGGCGGCATGGCCGATATCGGCGGCAAAGATCCCGTGGTGACCGGAGGCATCGTCCAATGATCACCGGATTTCCAATCGCTGCCAGATTTCCAAAGATTGGGAGGCTGCTGAAGCGCGGTTCGAAGTCCGGTGCAGGCGGATCGATCGTGGTCGAAGGTGCCCGCAAGGCGACCGGTGGCAAGGGCAGGACCCGCATCGTCATGACGATGACGGTGTTCTTCGGCATCTATTCGACCATTGCCGGGCGGCTGGTCTATCTGGGTTTCCAGAATCCCGACCTGTCGGGCGGGCCGCAGAGCCGGGTGACGGCATCGCGACCCGACATCGTCGACCGTAACGGCGAAGTGCTGGCGACCGACATCAAGACCGCGTCGCTGTTTGCCGAACCGCGCCGCATCGTCGATGCCGACGAGGCGATCGAAAAGCTGTCGACGGTGCTTCCCGAGATCGACTACGAGCAGACATATAACAAGCTGAAGAGCGGCGCCGGGTTCGTCTGGCTGCAGCGGCAACTGACGCCGAAGCAGCAGGCCGACATCATGCAACTCGGCATCCCCGGATTCGGCTTTCGCACCGAAAAGCGCCGGTTCTATCCGGCCGGCGAAACCTCGTCCTACATTGTCGGCCTCACCAACATCGACAATCAGGGCATCTCCGGCATGGAGAAATACATCGACGAACAAGGCTTGAGCGACCTTCAGGCGTCGGGTCTGGCGGTGGCCAAGGATTTGAAGCCGGTGCAGCTCTCGATCGACCTGCGCGTCCAGCATATCGTGCGCGACGAGGTCGCCACCGGCATGGAAAAGTACCACGCCATCGCGGCGGGCGCCGTTGTGCTCAACGTCAAGACCGGCGAGGTGCTGGCGATGGCGTCGGTTCCGGATTTCGATCCGAACAACCCCTATAACGCGCAGGACAAGGACCGGCTCAACCGTATGTCGGCCGGCCTCTATGAAATGGGGTCGACCTTCAAGAGCTTCACCACCGCCATGGCGCTCGATTCCGGCAAGATAACGCTGCAAAGCCGTTTCGACGCGTCGCGCCCGATCAGGATCGGCCATCAAACCATCCATGATTTCCATGGCAAGGGCCGGGTATTGTCGGTGCCGGAAGTGTTCATCTACTCCTCCAATATCGGCTCTGCCAAGGAAGCCGAAGCGGTTGGCATCGACGGACACCGCGAATTCCTGCATCGCCTGGGAATCCTCGAGAAGATGCAGACCGAACTGCCGGAAGTCGCTCGGCCGACCGAGCCCAAGGTCTGGAAGCAGGTCAATTCGATCACCATCGCCTTCGGCCACGGTGTGTCGACGACGCCGCTGCAGACAGCGGTCGGCTGCGCCGCGCTGATGAATGGCGGCTATCTGATGGACCCGACCTTCCTGCCGCGCACGCAGGAGCAGGCGATGGCGGTGGCCAAGAAAGTGGTCAGCGACAAGACGGTCGAGGGCATGCGCTATCTCTATGCACTCAATGCCGAAAAGGGATCCGGCCGCAATGCACGGGTGCCAGGATACCGGGTGGGCGGCAAGACGGGAACGGCGGAGAAGGTTGTCAACGGCCGTTACTCGAAGGAAAAGAATTTCAACGCCTTCGTTGCGGCTTTCCCGATGGACGATCCGCAATACATAGTGCTTACGATCGCCGACGAACCGAAGCCGGAAAAGCCCGGCATGGGTGCTACGGCCGCCTCGAACGCGGGCATCATGGCTGCAAACATCATCCGACGTGCGGCTTCCATGCTTGGCGTGAAGCCAGATTTCAGCCATGAAAATGGTGCAACGCTGGTTTCCTATCAATGATTCTTGGGGCGCGCCGGCAACTGCGCGCTATTTTGTTGCGATGAACGGGGTTCGATGAAGCTGAAAAATCTAGCCGGTATCCTGCCTGTCGAGGGGACAGCTTCCTTCGACATGGAGGTTACAGGGATTTCGTCGGATTCCCGCCAGGTAACACGGGGCGTCGTCTTTTTCGCGCTCACCGGCTCCAAGGCGGATGGCGCAGCCTACGCAGCCGATGCCGCGAGCCGAGGCGCCGCAGCGATCGTGGTCGGCAAGGGCAGTGCGGTCGCCGGGCTGCCAGTCCCGGTTCTTGTCGTAGACGATCCGCGCCTTGCACTGGCGCTGAGTGCTGCACGTTTTTTCGGCATGCAACCGCAAACCATGGTCGCGGTGACCGGAACCAGCGGCAAGACCTCGGTCGCCGCATTCACCCGGCAGATATGGGAGCAGGCGGGTTTCGCCGCCGCCTCGATCGGCACGACCGGCGTGGTGGCGCCGGGCCGCAACGAATATGGCTCGCTGACCACGCCGGATCCGGTGGCACTGCACAGGCTGCTCAAGGAGCTGGCGGAGGCCGGCGTCACCCACGCCTCGATGGAAGCGTCCAGCCATGGCCTCGACCAGCGCCGGCTCGACGGCGTCAAGCTTACGGCCGGCGGCTTCACCAATCTCGGCCGCGACCATATGGACTATCATCCGACGGTCGAGGACTATCATCGCGCCAAATTGCGTCTGTTCGACGCGCTGCTGCCGAAGGGCGCGCCGGCGGTCATCTTTGCCGACGACCCGTGGTCGGAGCCGACGATCAAGGCGGCGCGGGCAGGGGGACTGAATGTGCTGACGGTCGGCCGCCACGGCGATTTCCTGCGGCTGAAGCGGGTCGAGCACGAGCGCCACCGCCAGCGCGCCGAGGTCGAAGCGGACGGCGTTCTCCATGAAGTCGACTTGCCGCTGGCCGGCGACTTCCAGATTGCAAATGCGCTGGTGTCGGCCGGCCTCGCCATTTCGACTGGAACATCTGTTGCCAAGGCATTGATGGCGCTGGAGAAATTGAAGGGAGCGCCGGGACGGCTCGACCTTGTCGGGACGGCCGCTAACGGCGCACCGGTCTATGTCGACTACGCGCACAAGCCGGATGCGCTGGAAAACGTGCTGGCTTCGGTGCGCCCCTTTACCACCGGCCGCGTCATCGTCGTATTCGGCTGCGGCGGCGACCGCGACCGGGGCAAACGGCCGATCATGGGCGAAATCGCCACAAGGCTGGCCGACATCGTCATCGTCACCGACGACAATCCCCGCTCGGAAGTCCCCGAGACGATCCGCGCCGCAATCCTCGCGGCGGCACCTGGCGCGATCGAGATCGGCGACCGGCGCAAGGCCATTCACGAGGCGGTCGGGATGCTACATGCCGGAGACACGCTGATCGTGGCCGGCAAGGGTCATGAGGAAGGCCAGACCATCGGCACCGAGACGCTGCATTTTTCCGATCATGAGGAAGTTCGCTCGGCGCTCAGGGAGCAAGCGGCGTGAGCTATCTGTGGACCTCCGAGGCGCTGGTTGCCGCCATGGATGGCCGGCCGCTCGGTCCGATGCCTGAAGGCATCGCCGGCATTTCCATCGACAGCCGCAGCCTGCAGCCGGGAGACGCCTTCTTCGCCATCAAGGGCGAGGCGATGGACGGCCATGATTTCGTCACCGCCGCCATCAAGGCGGGCGCCGGCGTGCTTGTCGTCGCCGAGGGCAAGCTGCCGTCGCTGGGGCGGCTGACGGCACCGATGATCGTCGTCGAGGACGTGCTTGTCGCTCTGGAAAAGCTCGGCGTTGCCGCGCGCGCACGCTCAAAGGCCAGGGTGATTGCCGTGACCGGGTCGGCGGGCAAGACCACCACCAAGGAAGCGCTACGCCACGCTCTCTCTGCGGTCGGTACGGTGCATGCATCGGCCCAGTCGTTCAACAATCACTGGGGCGTGCCGCTGACGCTGGCGCGCATGCCGCAGGATTGCGACTATGCTGTCTTCGAGATCGGCATGAACCATCCCGACGAGATCCGGCCTCTGGTCAAGATGGTCCGGCCGCATGTCGCCATCGTCACGTTGATCGCGGCGGCTCACCTCGGCTTCTTCCGCAACCTGGACGAGATCGCCAAGGCCAAGGCAGAGGTTTTCGAGGGATTGGAGCCCGGTGGCGCCGCCCTTCTCAACCGCGACGATGCGCGCTGGAAGCTGCTGGAGAAGATGGCCAAAGAGGCCGGCGTCGAGCATGTCTACGGGTTCGGCGAGAATGCCCGGGCGACCTTCAAACTGATCAAATGCGAGCTCAATGCCGATCACTCGGTCATCACCGCCAAGATTGGCGGGCACGAGATTGTCGCCAGGATCGGCGCGCCGGGCCGCCATATGGTGCAGAACGTGCTCGCGGTGCTTGGTGCCGCGCATCTGGTCGGCGCCGACGTCACCAGAGTTGCGCAGGCGCTGGCCGATCTTTCGCCCGAACGCGGACGCGGCAAGCGCTATGTGTTGCGTCACCCCAACGGGCCGATCACGCTGATCGACGAGAGCTACAACGCCAATCCGGCGTCGATGAGCGCTGCAATGGCACTGCTCAATACGACGCCGGTGTCGGGCGAGGGCAGGCGCATTGCCGTGCTCGGTGATATGCTCGAGCTCGGCAGCCATTCGGCGAAATTGCATGCCGCGCTTGCCGGTCTGATCGTCGGCACCGACACGCGCACGGTCTTTCTCGGCGGCCCGGAGATGCGGGCGCTGGCCGACGTTTTGCCCGGCGAGATCAGGACGGAGTACCGCGCCGGTGCGGAAGATCTGAAACCGGTTCTTCTATCGGCATTGAAGCCCGGCGACGTGGTCATGATCAAATCGTCGAAGGGCATAGGCTTTTCAAAGCTGGTCGAGGCGTTGCTCGGCAAGTTTCCGGCGGAAGCCACAACCAGCAGACAGACCTAGGATCGGTCCGGGGGACGCAAGCGCATGCTAACACTGCTCGTCGAATTTGCGGACAAGATCTCGGTCTTCAACGTCTTCCGCTACATAACCTTCCGCACCGGCGGAGCGCTGATCACAGCGGCACTGATCGTGTTCATTTTCGGACCGACCATCATCAATTCGCTGCGGCTGCGGCAAGGCAAAGGCCAGCCGATCCGTGCCGACGGGCCGCAGACGCATTTCAAGAAGGCGGGAACGCCGACAATGGGCGGACTGATGATCCTGTCCGGCATCGTCGGTTCGTCGCTGCTGTGGGCGAACCTGTCGAGCATCTACGTCTGGGTGGTCCTGCTGGTGACGCTGGGATTCGGCTCGATCGGCTTTTACGACGATTATCTCAAAGTAACCAAGCAATCGCATCTCGGCTTTTCCGGCAAGGCGCGGCTGGGGCTCGAATTCGTCATCGCCGGCATCGCCGCCTGGGTGATCATGCATAACGGCCAGGCGCCGTTCTCGTCATCGTTGACATTCCCTTTCGCCAAGGAGTTTCTCGTCAATCTCGGCTGGTTCTTCATCCCGTTCTCGTGCTTCGTCATCGTCGGCGCCGGCAATGCGGTGAACCTGACCGACGGTCTCGACGGGCTGGCGATCGTGCCGATCATGATCGCCGCCGCATCCTTCGGCGTCATCGCCTATCTCTCCGGCAACGCGGTGTTCGCCGAATATCTGCAGATCCATTTCGTGCCCGGCACCGGTGAACTTGCGGTGGTCCTTGGAGCGGTGATCGGCGCCGGACTTGGCTTTCTCTGGTTCAATGCGCCGCCGGCGGCGATCTTCATGGGCGACACCGGCTCGCTGGCGCTGGGTGGGCTGATCGGCACGGTCGCGGTGGCGACCAAGCACGAGATCGTGCTGGTCATCGTCGGCGGCCTGTTCGTCGTCGAGATATTCTCGGTCATCATCCAGGTCGGCTACTTCAAGATGACCGGCAAGCGCGTCTTCCTGATGGCGCCGATCCACCATCATTTCGAAAAGCTCGGCTGGACCGAAAGCCAGGTGGTGATCCGCTTCTGGATCATCGCCGTCATCCTGGCGCTGGTCGGCCTGTCGACCCTGAAGCTCAGATAGGAGGCCGCTTGATCCCCGCCGCATCCTTTTCAGGCAAGCGCGTTTCGCTCTTCGGGCTCGGTGGCTCGGGGATTGCCACGGCGCGCGCGCTGATCGAGGGCGGCGCGGATGTGCTGGCCTGGGACGACAATCCCGATAGCGTCGCCAAGGCCGGCGCGGTCGGCATCACGACAGCGGACCTGCGCGGTGCGGACTGGGCGAGGTTTTCTGCCTTCGTGCTGTCGCCCGGCGTGCCTCTGACGCATCCCAAGCCGCACTGGACCGTCGAGCTGGCGCGGGGCTCAGGCGTGGAGATCATCGGCGACATCGAGCTTTTCTGCCGCGAGCGGATGCTGCTGGCACCGGCAGCACCTTTCATTGCCATTACCGGCACCAACGGCAAGTCGACGACCACGGCACTGACGGCGCACATCCTAAAATCGGCTGGGCGCGACACGCAGATGGGCGGCAATATCGGCCGCGCGGTGATGACGCTCGATCCGCCGCAGCCTGAACGGCACTATGTGGTTGAGTGCTCTTCCTACCAGATCGATCTTGCCCCTTCGATCAATCCGACGGCCGGTGTGCTGCTCAACCTGACGCCGGACCATCTCGACCGCCATGGCACGATGCAACACTACGCCTCGATCAAGGAGCGGCTGGTGGCCGGCAGCGAGACGGCAATCATCGGTGTCGACGATTCCTGGTGCGCCCAGATCGCCGATCGGCTGGAGCGGGCCGGCCGGCAGGTCATCCGCATCTCCAAGCGCCTGCCGCTGACCGACGGTTATTTCGCTGACGGCACCAACTTAATGGAAGCCGTGCACGGCCGCTACAGCCGTGTCGCCTTCCTCGAAGGCATCGGCTCGTTGCGCGGCCAGCACAATGCGCAGAACGCGCTGGCCGCCGCCGCCGCCTGCCTCAAGGTCGGGCTCGAGCTCGGCGAGATCCAATCCGGACTGGAGAGTTTCCCTGGGCTGGCGCACCGCATGGAGCAGGTCGGCCGCAAAGGGCATGTGCTGTTCGTCAACGATTCCAAGGCGACCAATGCCGATGCCGCTGCACCGGCGCTGTCGAGCTTTGCGCGTATCTACTGGATTGCCGGCGGCCTGCCGAAAGAGGGCGGCATCGAGCCGTTACGCGGCTTCTTCCCGCGCATCGCCAAGGCCTATCTGGTCGGCGAAGCCGCACCGGCCTTTTCGGCGACGCTGGGCGAAGCGGTGCCCTACGAGATATCAGGCACGTTGGCGGCGGCAGTCGAACACGCCGCCCGCGATGCGGCCAGGGATAGTAGCGGCGAGGCAGTGGTGCTGCTGTCGCCGGCCTGCGCCAGTTTCGACCAGTTCAAGAATTTCGAAGTCCGCGGCGAGGCGTTCAGGCAAGCCGCAACCGCCATTGATGGCGTGAAGCCCATCGGAGGGACACGATAATGCAAAGCCGTCTCGACAAAAGCCCTGTGGCGACCTGGTGGTGGACGATCGATCGCTGGTTCCTGGCGGCGTTCCTGTCGCTGATGGGGCTCGGCATCGTTTTGTCCTTCGCCGCAAGCCCGGCGGTGGCCGAGCGCATCGGGCTAGACAGTTTCCACTTCGCGACACGCCAGATTATCTTCACCATTCCGGCGCTTGGGGTAATGCTGGCCGTCTCGTTCCTTGAATCCAGGCAGATCCGGCGCATGGCGCTGGTCATGTTGTGCATCATGCTGTTTCTGATGGTGGCGGTGCTCTATATCGGCGTCGAGGTGAAGGGCGCGCGGCGCTGGGTGTCGCTAGCCGGCCTGTCGATCCAGCCGTCCGAGTTCCTGAAACCGGCCTTCGTCATCATCTGCGCCTGGTTGTTCGCCGAGCACAAGCGCCAGCCCGACATTCCGGGCAATTTGTTCGCCATGTTGCTGCTTGCACTGGTCATCTCGCTGCTGGTGGCGCAGCCTGACCTTGGGCAGACCATGCTGGTGCTCGGCACCTGGGGGGTGATGTTCTTCATGGCCGGATTGCCGTGGCTGTGGATCGTCGCGCTGGGTGCTGCAGGCGTCGGCGGCGTGTTCGCCGCCTATGCAGTGTTCCCGCACGTTGCCGGCCGTATCGACCGCTTCATGACCGGCGAGGGCGACACGTTCCAGGTCGACATGGGCCGCGAGGCGCTGATCAATGGCGGCTGGTTCGGCGTCGGGCCGGGCGAGGGTACCGTCAAGCGGGTCATCCCCGACAGCCACGCCGACTTCGTCTTCTCTGTCGCCGGCGAGGAATTCGGGCTGGTCATGTGTTTCTTCATCATGTCCATCTTCGGCTTCATCGTGCTGCGCGGTCTCAACACGGCGCTCAGGGAGCAGGACGATTTCACCCGCTACGCGGTTGGCGGCCTGGTCACGGTCTTCGGCCTGCAGTCGGTCATCAACATGGCCGTCAATCTGCAGCTGATGCCGGCCAAGGGAATGACGCTGCCGTTCATCTCCTACGGCGGCTCTTCGCAGATCGCGATCGCCATCTCGATGGGCATGGTGCTGGCGCTGACGCGCAAGCGCCCGGAAAAGCGCAAGCAGCTGGGCTTCATGCCGTCGCCGCGTGCGATGCCGGCGGAGTGAGATGGCGAAGGGGGTCATCCTTCTGGCGGCAGGCGGAACCGGCGGACATCTGTTCCCGGCCGAGGCGCTGGCACATGAGCTCAAGACGCGCGGCTGGGCGGTACATCTGGCCACCGACGACCGCGCCGAGCGCTATGCCGGCAGGTTCCCCGGCGACGGCGTCCACGCGATCGCCTCCGCTACCTTCGGGTCGAGAAATCCGCTGACTGTCGCGCGGACCTTCTGGACCCTGTGGCGTGGATTCCGCCAGTCGTCCGCCCTGATCGCCCGGCTGAGGCCGAATGCGGTGGTGGGCTTCGGCGGCTATCCGACGCTGCCGCCGCTGTTCGCGGCGACGCGACGCGGTGCGCCAACGCTGATCCATGAGCAGAACGCGGTAATGGGCCGCGCCAACAAGGCTCTCGCGCCGCGGGTGACGGCGATTGCGGGGGGCTTCCTCAAGGCGTCCGGTCCCTTCTCGGCCAAGATCGTGGAGACGGGCAATCCGGTCCGGCAGGCGGTGCTCGACGTGGCCGGCAGGCCCTATGCCGTGCCCGAGCCCGGCGGGCCGCTGCGGCTGCTCGTCTTCGGCGGCAGCCAGGGCGCGCGCTATTTTTCCGACACTGTGCCTGAGGCGGTGGCGGCGATGCCCAGCGCAATGCGCTCGCGGCTGAGCATCGTGCAGCAGGCGCGCGGCGAGGACGAGGCGCAGGTGAGAGAGCACTACCGCGCTCTCGGCATCGAGGCCGAGGTCGCGTCGTTCTTCTCCGATCTGCCGGCGCGCATGGCCGCCGCGCATCTCGTCATCTCACGCTCGGGCGCGTCGACGGTGCTCGAGCTTTCGGTGATCGGCCGGCCGGCCATCCTCGTGCCTCTTCCGCATGCCCTCGACGACGATCAAGGCCACAATGCACAGATCCTCGTCAACGCGGGGGGCGCGGTGATGCGGCGCCAGCCCGGCCTCGACGCGGCGGCGCTCGCAGGCGAGATCGTGGAGTTGCTGGGCGACGGCGACAGGCTCGCCGCCATGGCCACGGCGGCCCGCTCGGTGCGAAGACCCGACGCGGCGCGGTTGCTCGCCGATCTGACAGAGGCTATTGCGTCCAGGAAATCCGTTTCGGAATTCAGGAAGGAGACGCACGCATGAAGATGCCACAGACGATCGGCCTCGTGCATTTCATCGGCATTGGCGGCATCGGCATGAGCGGCATCGCCGAGGTGCTGCACAATCTCGGCTACAAGGTGCAGGGATCCGATCAGGCCGACAGCGCCAATGTGCAGCGGCTGCGCGACAAGGGCATCGAATGCTTCGTCGGCCATCAGGCCGAAAACCTCGGCGAGGCCGAAGTGGTCGTCGTCTCCACCGCAATCAAGAAATCCAACCCGGAGCTGAAGGCGGCGAGAGAGAAGTTGCTGCCGATCGTGCGGCGCGCCGAAATGCTGGCCGAGCTGATGCGCTTCCGGCAGGCGGTCGCGATCGGCGGCACGCATGGCAAGACGACGACGACTTCGATGGTGGCGACGCTACTCGAAGCCGGCGGGCTCGACCCGACGGTAATCAATGGCGGCATCATCAATGCCTATGGCACCAATGCCCGCATGGGAGACGGCGAATGGATGGTGGTCGAGGCCGACGAGAGCGACGGCACCTTCCTCAAGCTGCCGGCCGAGATTGCAGTCGTCACCAATATCGACCCCGAGCACCTCGACCATTACGGCTCCTTCGACAAAGTGCGCGAAGCGTTTCGTCAGTTCGTCGAGAATGTGCCGTTCTACGGCTTTGGTGTGATGTGCACCGACCACCCCGAGGTGCAGGCGCTGGTCGCCCGCATCGAGGACCGGCGCGTCATCACCTATGGCGAAAATGCGCAGGCCGACGTGCGCTTCACCAATCACCGCATGGACGGCCCGACCTCGGAATTCGACGTGGTGATCCGCGACCGCAAGACGCACGGCCAGATAACGATATCAGGCCTGCGGCTGCCCATGCCCGGGCGCCACAATGTCTCCAACGCGACGGCGGCGATTGCCGTCGCGCATGAGCTCGGCCTTTCGGCTGAGGCAATCAAGAAGGGCCTGTCGTCTTTCGCGGGCGTCAAGCGGCGCTTCACCCATACCGGTTCGTGGAACGGTGTCGATGTGTTCGACGATTACGGTCATCATCCGGTCGAGATCACGGCGGTACTGAAAGCTGCGCGCAGCGCTACCAAGGGTCGCATCATCGCCGTTACACAACCGCATCGCTTCACCCGGCTGCGCGATCTGTTCGACGAGTTTTCCGTCTGCTTCAACGACGCCGATACGGTAATGGTGGCGCCCGTCTATGCGGCCGGCGAGGAACCGATCGACGGCGTCACGTCCGACGCACTGGTGTCGCGCATCCGCTCCGGCGGCCATCGCGACGCACGCTACATCGAAGGTCCGGCGGCGATTGCGCCGATCGTGCGCGAGGTGGCGAAGCCGGGCGATTTCGTCGTCTTCCTCGGCGCCGGCAACATCACCCAATGGGCCTATGCGCTGCCCAAGGAACTCGGCGGGACTATCTCATGATGCGCGGCCAGGCGTTGATCGAGAAGCTTGGCGACCGGCTTGCCGGACTGCGCGGCCGCATCACGCCCAATGCCGAGATGGACAAGATCACCTGGTTTCGAGCCGGCGGGCTCGCGGACGCATTGTTCCAGCCGGCCGACGAGGACGATCTTGCCACGTTCCTGAAGGCGGTGCCGGAGGAAATTCCGCTGACCATCGTCGGCGTCGGCTCGAACCTGCTTGTCCGTGACGGCGGCATTGCGGGCTTTGTCATCCGGCTTTCGGCCAAAGGCTTTGGCGAGACCGAAGTGATCGCGCCGACCACGATCAAGGCGGGCGCCGCGACACCCGACAAGCGCCTTGCGGCCGTTGCCTACGAGGCCGGCATCGGTGGCTTTCATTTCTACCACGGCATTCCCGGCGCCATTGGCGGAGCGCTGAGGATGAACGCCGGCGCCAATGGCGTCGAGACGCGCGAGCGCGTGGTCGAGGTGCGGGCACTCGACCGCAAGGGCAATGTTCATACGCTGAGCAATGCCGATATGGGCTATGCCTATCGCCATTCAGCGGCGCCGTCCGGGCTGATCTTCACGTCGGCGCTGCTCGAAGGCATTCCTGAGGACAAGGCGGCGATCAAGGCCGCGATGGATGCTGTCCAGAACCATCGCGAGACCGTGCAGCCGATCCGCGAAAAGACCGGTGGCTCTACCTTCAAGAATCCTGAGGGCACCTCGGCCTGGAAGGAGATCGACAAGGCCGGCTGCCGCGGCCTGATGGTTGGTGGGGCGCAGATGTCGCCGATGCATTGCAACTTCATGATCAACACCGGAACCGCCACGGGCTACGAGCTTGAATATCTCGGTGAGACGGTGCGTGCGCGCGTGCTCGAAAGATCAGGCATCCGGCTGCAGTGGGAGATCAAGCGCATCGGTAATTTTCGGCCGGGCCATGCCGTCCAGGAATTTCTCGGGCAGTTGCTTTAGGCAAGCTGACCGCCGTTGCCTTTCGGACTCATGAATTCACATTTTGCTGCCGTTTTTGCGGAAAGTGAATCCATCGGAATCGTAAGCACTTGCCAGCGAATCAACTCTCTGATTCTCTGCCCTGAAGCGTTTCCTGATTTGAGTCGTTTCGACGCGTTACTCGCGTTTCCGTCTGGGGGGCAACCTGCCGGGAGACTCGGACTCAATGTTGCGGAAACACGGGAGCGAAGTTGCTCGGGCGCATTTGAGCGCGCGCGATGCTTTTCGGGGCATGCACGATGGTGCAGGCCTGCTGTGAGAGGAAATGACGGGGAATGACAAGCAAGCATGTGGCCGTCCTTCTGGGGGGATTCTCGTCCGAGCGGCCCGTGTCCTTGTCGTCGGGTAAAGCCTGCGCCGATGCGCTCGAGGGAGAGGGCTACCAGGTCACCCGCGTCGACGTCTCGCGCGACATCGGCTCGGTGCTCAGCGCGCTCAAGCCTGACGTCGTCTTCAACGCACTGCACGGCCCCTTCGGCGAGGACGGCACCATCCAGGGCATCCTCGAGTACCTCGCCATTCCGTACACCCATTCCGGCGTGCTTGCCTCGGCGCTCGCGATGAACAAGGAACAGGCCAAGAAGGTCGCCAAAGCGGCCGGCATTCCGGTGGCGGAATCGAAGGTGGCCAATCGCTTCGCCATCCAGAACAAGCACCCGATGAAGCCGCCCTATGTCGTCAAGCCGGTCAACGAAGGGTCGAGCTTCGGTGTCGTCATCGTGCATAAAGGCCAGTCGCATCCGCCGCAGATCATCGGCTCGTCCGAGTGGAGATATGGCGATACGGTGATGGTCGAGCGTTATGTGCACGGGCGGGAATTGACGTGCGCGGTAATGGGCGATGTGGCGCTCGGTGTCTGCGAGATCATCCCGACCGGCCATTCCTTCTACGACTATGATTCAAAATACGTCGCGGGAGGATCAAAACACGAATGCCCGGCAAAACTTTCACCGAATATTTACCAAAAAATACAGACACTGACGCTCAAGGCTCACCAAGCTATCGGCTGTCGGGGCGTTTCCCGGTCGGACTTCCGTTATGACGATCGTCACTCCGAAAACGGCGAAATTGTCTGGCTCGAGGTCAACACCCAGCCGGGCATGACGCCGACGTCTTTGGTGCCGGAAATCGCCGCGCAAGCGGGACACTCGTTCGGCGATTTGTTGAGTTGGATGGTGGAGGACGCTTCGTGTCTGCGTTGAAGTGGGGACAGGGCAAGGGGAAGGGCGCGGCCGGGCCGGCGCTGTTCGGCATGCCGTTGTCATTCGACCATTTCGTGCTGCCGCGCCTGCTCCGCCGGCCGGTGCGCGTGCTGGCGCGCCTCGGCGAAGGCGACTTCGAAGCGCCGCCCTATTGCGCTGCCATGCTGTCGGCGGCACTGCTTGTTTCGAGCAGTGCCTATGGCGCCTATCTCGGCGGATATTCCGACGCCATCGTCCAGAGTGTCACCGCCCGCACCGGCTTTGCCGTCGACCAGGTCAAGGTCGTCGGCAACCGCGAAACGTCCGAGATCGATATTCTCGACAGGCTGGAACTCGACGGCTGGACCTCGCTGATCGGCTTCGATGCCGAAGCCGCGCGCGAACGCATCACCACGCTACCCTGGGTCGAAGCCGCGGCAGTGCGCAAGGTCTACCCGCATACGCTGGAAGTGCGCGTCGAGGAGCGCGAGCCGTTCGCGCTGTGGCAGCAAGGCAGCGCGCTTTCGGTCATCGAGAAATCCGGCACCGTCATTGCGCCGTTCTCCGGCGGCAAGCAGATATTGCTGCCGCTGATCATCGGCACCGGCGCGCCGGCCAAAGCGCCGGATTTCCTGGCCAAGATCAAGAATTATCCGGAGCTCGCCGCGCGGATCAAGGGCTATATCCGCATCGGCGAACGGCGCTGGGATCTCAAGCTTGAAAACGGCATCACGATCAAGCTACCCGAAGACGGTGAGGATCAGGCGATTGCCGACCTGGTCAGGATGGATCACGAGAACGGGCTTTTGACGCGCGACATCGCCGCCGTCGACATGCGCCTTTCCGATCGTCTGGTCGTCCAGTTGACGCCGGAAGCGGCGACACAGCGCCAAGCCGCGCTCGACGAAAAGCCCAAGATGCTGAAGCGCAAGCCGGAGACGAAGATATGAGCTGGCTTGGCGGCAATAGCGATGCCTCGTCGCGCCGGTCCGGCATCCTGACGGTGCTGGATGTCGGCTCCAGCAAGGTCTGCTGCGTGGTGGCCAAACTCAAGCCGCGCGACGATGGCAAGCTGCTGCGCGGACGCTCGCATCGCGTCCAGGTGATCGGCATCGGCCACCAGAAATCGCAAGGCGTGAAATCGGGCGTCGTCATCGATCTCGACCGTGCCGAGCACGCCATCCGTCTTGCCGTCGACGCCGCCGAACGCATGGCGGGACTGACGGTCGATTCGCTGATCGTCAACATGACTGCCGGCCGGCTGAAGAGCGAGGCTTTTTCGGCCACCATCAATCTCGGCGGCCATGAGGCCGACGAGGCCGACGTCAAGCGCGTGCTTGCCGCCGGCGCCAAGCAGGCGTTGCGGGCCGAGCGCGAGGTGATCCATTCGCTTCCCGTAGCCTTTTCGCTGGATGCCGAGCGCGGTGTGCGCGATCCGCGCGGCATGGTTGGCGACCAGCTTGGCGTCGACATGCACGTGCTGACAGGCGACGCAGCGCCCTTGCGCAATCTGGAGCTCTGCATCAACCGCTCGCATCTGTCGGTTGAACGCATGGTGGCGACGCCCTATGCCAGTGGGCTTGCTGCGCTGGTCGACGACGAGCTCGAAATGGGCGCGGCCTGCATCGACATGGGCGGCGGCACGACGACGATCTCGGTGTTTTCGGAAGGCAAGTTCGTCCATGGCGATGCCATCGCGATCGGCGGCAACCACGTCACGCTGGATATGGCCAAGGGCCTGTCGACCTCGCTCGATGCCGCCGAAAGGCTGAAAGTGATGCATGGCTCGGCGCTGCCTGGCAGTGCCGACGACCGCGACCTGGTTTCCATCCATCCGATCGGCGAGGACGGCGAGGTGCCGTTGCAGATCCCGCGCTCGGTGATGACGCGCATCATCCGCGCCCGCATCGACGAGACGCTGGAATTGTTGCGCGACCGGCTGAACAAATCCGGCTACGGCAACGCCGTCGGCAAGCGTGTGGTGCTGACCGGCGGTGCCAGCCAGCTTGCCGGCCTGCCAGAAGCAGCACGCCGCATTCTCGGCCGCAATGTGCGCATCGGACGCCCGCTTGGCGTGGCAGGCTTGCCCGAGGCGGCCAAGGGGCCGGCTTTCTCGACCCCGGTCGGACTTCTGATCTATCCACAGATGGCGAGCTTCGAGAGCCGGCCGGCGAAGGGAATTTCCGGTCTTCGGATGACCGGAACAGGCGGAAAACTGCATCGAATGAGTCAGTGGTTGAGAGACAGTTTTTAATTTTGACGGGGACAGCCCCATAGGCGGCCGCGGCGGCGAAGCGGCGGGAAAGGCAAAGGACGAAGACAATGACCATCAATCTGCAGAAGCCGGACATCACCGAGCTCAAGCCGCGCATCACCGTGTTCGGTGTCGGCGGCGGCGGCGGCAATGCCGTCAACAACATGATCACCGCCGGCTTGCGCGGCGTCGAGTTCGTGGTGGCCAACACCGACGCGCAGGCACTGACGATGTCGAAGGCCGAGCGGCTGATCCAGCTCGGCGCGCATGTCACCGAGGGTCTCGGCGCCGGATCGCAGCCTGAAGTCGGGCGCGCGGCGGCGGAGGAATGCATCGACGAGATCATCGATCATCTCTCCAACACGCATATGTGCTTCGTCACTGCCGGCATGGGCGGCGGCACCGGCACCGGGGCAGCTCCCGTCGTTGCCCGCGCTGCCCGCGAAAAGGGTATCCTCACCGTCGGCGTCGTCACCAAGCCGTTCCACTTCGAAGGCCAGCGCCGCATGAAGACGGCCGACATGGGTATCGAGGAACTGCAGAAATGCGTCGATACCCTGATCGTTATTCCCAACCAGAACCTGTTCCGGCTGGCCAATGACAAGACCACCTTCGCCGATGCCTTCGCCATGGCCGACCAGGTGCTCTATTCGGGCGTTGCCTGCATTACCGACCTGATGGTCAAGGAAGGCCTGATCAATCTCGACTTCGCCGACGTCCGCTCGGTCATGCGCGAAATGGGCAAGGCGATGATGGGAACCGGCGAGGCTTCGGGCGAGGGCCGCGCAATGGCCGCGGCTGAAGCCGCCATCGCCAACCCGCTGCTCGACGAGACCTCGATGAAGGGCGCCAAGGGCCTGCTGATCTCGATCACCGGCGGCCGCGACCTGACCCTGTTCGAAGTCGATGAGGCCGCAACCCGCATTCGCGAAGAGGTCGACCAGGATGCCAACATCATTCTAGGCGCCACTTTCGACGAGGAACTCGAAGGCGTTATCCGCGTGTCGGTGGTCGCCACCGGCATCGACAAATCGGCGGCCGAAATCGCTGCCGCGCCGATCGCCATCCGCACGGCTCCGCCGAAGCCGGTCAGCCGCCCGGCGCCCCAGGTCACGGAAATGCGCCCGGCGCCTGTCCAGCAACCGATCTATGAACCACGTGCTGCCGACCCGGTCGCCGAGGCCATTCAGCTCGCCGAGGCGAATGCGGCAGCGATGGCGCAGGCCCGCCCGGCACCGGTCGCCCATGCGGAAGACTTCCGTCCGCAGAGCAAGATTTTCCAGGCGCCTCCCGCTCAGCCGCAGCCAATGATGCAGCCAGCGGTTCAGCAAGCGATGCAGCCCGCTCCGCATCGTGAAATGCCGCAGCCGGTTGCCGCGGCACCCCAGCGCATGCCGCGGGTCGAGGATTTCCCGCCGCAGGTGAAGGCCGAAGTGGAAGCCAAGGCCCGCCCCGCCGACCAAGAGAACAGCGGCCCGATGGGCTTGCTCAAGCGCCTGACCAACGGCTTGACCCGCCGCGAAGAGGAGCCTGCAAGACTGCAGCCGGCGCAGCCTCGCGAACCGAAACTGCGCCAGGCGCCGGCGGAAGTGCGCCGCCTAGCCAGCCAGGATCCGCAGCTTTACGCACCGCGCCGCGGCCAGCTGGACGAGCAGGGCCGCCTGACGCCGCAGAGCCGGGCTGTCCAGGAAGACGATCAGTTGGAGATTCCCGCCTTCCTGCGCCGACAGGCCAATTGATCTGTTAACGGTTCGTAACAGTTGTTAACAGGCGAGCAGGAAACTGTTCGCCTGTTAATATTAAAAGCAATTTTAAAACAAGGACTTATGGGGCAATCCCGCGCTGGAGCGCGGTTACAACGAGTAAGAAACCGTGATTTGGAGTCTCCCTGCGGGACCATTATCTTCGCCACCGACCAAAGTCGGTTTGCTGGGAGTCTCGGGGAAGTGGCCCTGCCTGCCGATCAATCAAGAGCCGCGCCCTCAGGGCAGATGAAGCGGACCTAGGCAGCATGGGCTATGGGGATTGTTTTGCACGACTATCAGACGACACTTAAATCGCGTGCGACGCTGACCGGCATCGGCGTTCACAGTGGCAATCCGGTCACCGTCCATTTCCTGCCGGCGGACGCCGATACGGGTGTCGTCTTCCAGCTTTCGAATGCAAGCGGAAGCCACGAATTTCGCGCGCTCGTCTCCGAGGTCGGCGCCACCGATCTCTGCACCATGCTTGGCGATCCGCAAGGCGAGCACATTGCCACGGTCGAGCATCTGATGGCGACGCTTTTCGGGCTTGGAATCGACAATCTCGTCATCGAAATCGACGGCCATGAGGTGCCTATCCTCGACGGCAGCGCAGTGATGTTCGTCGAGGCCATTGACCAGGCAGGCATCGAAACGCTGCCGGTCAAGCGTCGCTACATCAGGGTGGTCAAGCCGGTTCGCATCGAGAACGGCGCCTGCTGGGCGGAGTTCAGGCCCTATGACGGCACGCGCTTCGAGATCGAGATCGATTTCGAAAGCCCGGCGATCGGGCGCCAGCTTTTTGCATCCGACATGAACGCCGACATTTTCCGCCGCGACGTCGCGCGGGCCCGCACTTTCGGTTTCATGAAGGACGTCGAGCGGCTGTGGGCGGCCGGCTATGCGCTCGGCTCGTCTTTGGAAAACTCCCTGGTGATCGGCGACGACAACCGCGTGATCAACATGGGAGGCCTGCGCTATCCCAACGAGTTCGCGCGCCACAAGACGATGGATGCGATGGGCGACCTGGCGCTCGCCGGTGCCCGGTTCATCGGCTGCTTCCGCTCCTATCGTGGCGGCCACAGGCTGAACGCAGCTGCGCTGCGCCGTCTCTTGTCCGACCGTTCGGCTTTCGAGATCGTTGAGACGACGCGCCGCGAGCGCGGGCGTACCGCCGAGATGAGCGCCGTCAACGCACCCCTCTATGCGCCCTGGATGATCTGATTCTTAACGTTTTTGCGGCTCTTATCGCGATCAGCGGTGTTGCATGGATGCATCACTGGCCGGCCAAATCGCACAGCTTTCCAGGTGGCGCCAAACCGCCACAAAAATGTGCGATTGGCCGGGGATAGCGTTGCCGGGCAAGGCGGTTATGGTTTATGGCTGCTGCCGTCGACTGAAATGACGCCGAAAGGGCGGAATCCAATCATGTTTTTCAAGCGAGTTGGTCAATCGAAGGCGCCGCGGCGGGCTGTTTTCCTGGCGCTTTCGGTGGTCGTTCCATCGCTGTTTCTGTCGGCCTGCATGTCGTCCGAGAAGGACGTCGATCTATCGACCTATGTCGATCAGACCGAGCCGGCCGACGTGCTCTATAATCAGGGTCTCGCCAATCTGAATGCCGGGCGCCTGCAGGAAGCAAGCCGCAAATTCGATGCGGTCGACCGCCAGCATCCGTATTCGGAATTCGCCCGCAAATCGATGGTGATGGGCGCCTTTGCCGACTACCGTCAAGGCAATTACGACGAGGCGATCGGTTCGGCCAAGCGCTACCTGACCCTTTATCCGTCGACCGACGATGCAGCCTATGCCCAGTACATTATCGGGCTGAGCTACTACCGTCAGATCAAGGACGTCACCCAGGACCAGAAGGAAGCGCGTCTTACCGTGCAGACGATGCAGGACCTCGTGACGCGCTGGCCCACGTCCGAATATGCCGACGACGCCAAGGAGAAGATCCGCTTCGCCAACGATCAGCTCGCCGGCAAAGAGATGCAGATCGGCCGCTATTATCTCGAGCGCCGCGAATACATCGCGGCCGTCAAACGGTTCCGCAACGTGGTGGAGAACTATTCCAACACACGCCATGTCGAAGAGGCGCTGGCGCGTCTTACCGAGAGCTACTATGCGATGGGGTTGACGTCGGAAGCGCAGACCGCTGCGGCCGTGCTCGGCACCAACTATCCCGACAGCCAGTGGTACAAGGACTCCTACAAGCTCCTGCAGAGTGGTGGGCTCGAGCCGCGCGAGAATGCCGGATCGTGGATCTCCAAGGCCGGGAAGCTGATCACCGGCGCCTGAGCGGCGCGTCACCATGCTCTCCAGACTGTCGATCCGCGATATCGTTCTGATCGAGAAGCTGGACATCGACTTCTCGTCCGGCCTTTCGGTCCTTACCGGCGAAACCGGCGCCGGAAAATCTATCCTGCTCGACGCTTTGTCACTGGCGCTTGGCGCCCGCGGCGACGCTTCGCTGGTGCGGCATGGCGCGGCACAAGGCCAGATCATCGCCGTGTTCGACGTGCCGCGCAACCACGCGGCTCGCATGCTGCTTGCCGAGAATGCCATCGAGGACGACGGCGACATCATCCTGCGCCGCGTCCAGACGGCTGACGGCCGCACGCGCGTTTTCGTCAACGACCAGCCGTCCAGCGTGACGCTGATGCGCGACATCGGCCGTGCGCTGGTCGAGATCCACGGCCAGCATGACGAGCGCGCTTTGGTCGATCCCGGCGCCCATCGCGAGTTGCTCGACAGTTTCGGTGGCCATCTCGGCGCTGCTCGGGCAACCGGCGAGGCGTGGCGGCATTGGCGTACCTGCGAGCAGGAATTTTCACGGCACCGGGCCAAAGTCGAGGCAGCTTCCCGTGAGGCCGATTATCTGCGTGCAGCGGTCGCCGAATTGACCAGGCTCGATCCGCAACCTGGCGAAGAGACGGAGCTGGCCGAACTGCGCGCCGCGATGATGCGAGCGGAAAAGATCGCCTCGGAAATCCACGATGCTCAGGATGTGCTCTCGGGTCCGTCCTCGCCCTTGCCGCAACTGGCCAGCCTGCTCAGGCGGCTGCAGCGCAAGGTCACCGAAGCGCCCGGGCTGCTCGAGGATGTCGTCAAGTCGCTCGACGAGGCGATGCTGTCGCTCGACGCGGCGCAGTCGGGCGTCGAAGCAGCACTTCGCGCCACCGAATATGATCCGCAGCGGCTGGAGAAAGCCGAGGAGCGGCTGTTTTCGCTGCGTGCCGCCTCGCGCAAGCACAGCGTCGCCGTCGACGACCTGGCACAATTGCGTGACACCATGGCTGCCGACCTTGCCGATCTCGACGCCGGCGAAGAGCGCTTGCATGCGCTGGAGAAACAGGCTGCGGCGGCGCGCCAGGCCTATGACATTACGGCGGCCCAGCTGTCGTCGCTTCGCCATGCGGCGGCCGTCGGGCTGACCAAGGCGGTGATGACCGAACTGCCGGCGCTGAAGCTCGAACGGGCCGAGTTCATCGTCGAGATCGCAAGCGATGCCGAGAGCCGCATGGAAGAAGGCATCGACCAGGTCGAGTTCTGGGTGCGCACCAACCCCGGCACCAGGCCCGGCCCGATGATGAAAGTCGCTTCCGGCGGCGAGCTTTCGCGCTTCCTGCTGGCGTTGAAGGTAGCACTCGCTGACCGGGGCTCGGCGCCGACCTTGGTCTTTGATGAAATCGACACCGGCGTCGGCGGCGCGGTTGCCGACGCCATCGGCCAGCGGCTGGCGCGGCTGGCAAAACGCGTGCAGGTGCTGTCGGTCACGCATGCACCGCAAGTGGCGGCGCGCGCGGCGACGCATTTCCTGATCTCCAAATCGGGCGGCGCCGACCGGGTCTCGACCGGCATCGCCGAGATGGACCGGGCGGCGCGGCAGGAAGAGATCGCACGCATGCTCGCCGGCGCCACCATCACCGACGAGGCGCGCGCGGCGGCCGAGCGGCTGCTACGGGAGAACACCGCGGCAGCGTAGAGCGGTTCATCGTTTCACGGAAACGCCGAACTGCTCTACTTCTTTGTTTTGCGCGATTCCGGACGGAAAACCGTTTCACACTTTTTCCTGGAATTGCTCTAGACGAGTTCGTTTCCGGCGCTCGCGACCTGAGTCAGGGTCTGGCGCCATCCTGCTGTTCAGGAATGATTTTCCGTGCCTGGTCTCTCCCTCGTGAGAGAATCCTGTTCTATTGTGTCGCGCCACCGTGGAGGGAGCAGTGCATGGACGAAAAACCAGTCGATTCGCTCAGCGAAAGCGAGGCGGCAAGCGAGTTGAAGCGGTTGGCGCAGGAGATCGCCGAGCACGACCGGCGCTACCATGGCGAGGACGCGCCGATAATCACGGATGCGGAATATGACGCGCTGACGCGGCGCAACCTCGCCATCGAGCAGCGGTTCCCGCATCTTGTGCGCGAGGATTCGCCCTCACGCAGGGTCGGCGCGCCGCCGGCGGAAGGTTTTGCCAAGGTGCGCCACGCGGTGCCGATGCTCAGCCTTGCCAAGGCCTATACCGACCAGGACGTCGCGGACTTCATAGAACGGGGCCGGCGATTCTTTGACCGCGACAAGGATCTGAACATCGCCTTCACGGCGGAGCCGAAGATCGACGGGCTATCGGCTTCCCTGCGGTACGAAGGCGGTGTGTTCGTGCAGGGAGCAACGCGCGGCGACGGCGTCGTCGGCGAGGACATCACCGCCAATCTCAAGACCATCGCCGATATTCCCAAGACCTTGAAGGGATCGGACTGGCCCGAGGTCATCGAAATACGCGGTGAGGTCTATATGACCTACGCGGAATTCGAGGCGCTGAAGCAACGTTCGGCGGCGATAGGCGGCCAGGATTACGTCAATCCGCGTAACACGGCGGCCGGATCGCTCCGCCAAAAGGACCCGTTAGTTACCGCCAGCCGCAATCTTAAATTCTTTGCTTACGCTTGGGGCTATACTTCAAAGGATCCAGCTCCGACCCAATACGATTCCGTGCAAAAATTCGCGGAGTGGGGATTCAAGGTCAGCCCGCTGATGGTCCGGGCAAGATCGGTCGAGGAACTCGTCGCGCACTATCACCTAATCGAGACCCAGCGCTCATCGCTGGGCTACGACATCGACGGCGTCGTCTACAAGGTCGACCAATTGGAGTTGCAGCGCAGATGGGGCTTTGTCACCGGCGAACCACGCTGGGCGATCGCTCACAAATTTCCGGCCGAACAGGCGATGACGACCGTGCTCAGGATCGACATTCAGGTCGGCCGTACCGGTACGCTGGCGCCCGTTGCCCGGCTTGCGCCCGTCACGGTCGGCGGCGTCGTGGTCGAAAATGTCACGCTTCACAACGAAGACTACATCAAGGGCCTGGACAGCAACGGCCAGCCGATCCGCGACGGCTATGATGTGCGTATCGGCGACACGGTGGTCATCCAGCGGGCAGGGGACGTCATTCCGCAGATCGTCAGCGTCGTAGCCGACAAGCGTCCGCCAGATGCGGTGCCCTACGAATTCCCGCACAAATGTCCGATCTGCGGCTCGCCGGCAACGCGCGAGATCAACGAGAAGACCGGCAAGGAAGATTCCCGCCGACGGTGCACCGGCGAGCTGATCTGCCCCGCGCAGGCCGTGGAAGGATTACGCCACTTTGTGTCGCGCGGCGCCATGGATATCGAAGGCCTGGGCGCCGAAAACATAGACCTGTTCTTCAATGCCGGGTTGGTCAAGACAGCCGCCGATATCTTCACCCTCCGGGACCGCCGTCCCGCCGTCACCAAGGCGCTGGCGGAGCGACGGGAGGAGCAGGCCAGGCAGCGCGAGGCCGCATCGGGCAAAACGCGCAAGAATGTACGCAGCGTCGAGGAACGCAACTATGACGGCCTCGACAAGCTCTTCGCTGCCATCGACGCTCGCCGCGAACCGGAACTTGATCGCTTCATCTTTGCCCTGGGCATCCGCCATATCGGCGAAACGACGGCCGCTGTGCTCGCCCGAACCTTCTCGACGATCGAGGAGTTGATCCGCATTGGCAAGGAGACAGCAGCGGCAGCCGATCCACACACCGTTTTTCCTTCGATCAACGGCATTGGCGATACGGTGATAGGCGCCCTTCGCGATTTCTTCGGCAATGAACGCAACGACGCCGTGCTTGAAGCACTGCTCACACAGATCCATCCGAAGCCGTACATTGTGAACGTCTCAGCCGATAGTGCGGTCGCCGGCAAGACAATTGTGTTTACAGGCACGCTGGAAAAGATGACGCGCCCGGAGGCCAAGGCGATGGCCGAACGTCTCGGCGCGAAGGTCGCCGGCTCGGTTTCTGCGAAGACCGATCTCCTGGTGGCAGGGCCAGGCGCCGGTTCCAAGCTGAAGGACGCGACCAAATTCGGCATCGAGGTGATCGACGAGGACACCTGGTTGCAGCGGATCGGCAAGGGCGGGTGATGGCGGCTGCGTTCAACGGTTTTGGGCAAAAGGCCATTCCCTTCCTCAAGGCGCTGGATTTTCATCAGAGCCGGGAGTGGTTTTTGGAAAACCGCGACCTTTTCGAACGCGACCTGCGCGATCCCTTCGGCGATCTGGTCGAGACGCTCTCCGAGCGCTTCATGGCATTGGGGCTCGGCCTGCGCGGCGACCGCAAGAAGTCGCTGTTCCGGATCAATCGCGATGTGCGTTTCGCCAAGGACAAACGGCCTTATAACCGGCATTTGTCGGCGATCCTTTCGCCCGACGGCACCAAGATGGAACAGGGCGTGTTTTACGTCCATATCGGGCTCGGGCGCTGCTTTGCCGCCATTGCCTGGTGGCAGCCCGGACCGGAGCTATTGCTGGCGCTGCGCAACGCAATCGCGAAGCGGCCCGCTGAATTCCGCAGCCTCGTCGCGGCGCTGAAGAAGAACGGCCTCGAGCTCGACCCGGACGGCTGCATGAAGCGCACGCCGCGCGGCTTCGAGCATATCGCCGAGCCCGATCTCGCTACCGCGATCCGCAACCGGCATTTTGCCGTCCGGCACGCAATCGAGCCGGCGGATATCTACGGAGCTGGATTGGTCGACGAGCTTGTCGACTTCGCCATGCGGGCAAAACCGCTGCTCGACTGGGGCAGGACGATCGAAGGCAAGGTTGCGGAAACGTGGTTCCCTCAGGGCAACTGATCTACTTGCAGCGTCCGCGTCTGCCTTGACAGCCAGGTGCTACTCTGCTCTCTTCTCTTATAAGAGAGAATGTGTCTTATGAGGTGAAGCCTATGACCACGCTCCCGATTGATCTGCATTTGCATAAGGCGATTGAAGCCCATCGGCTGAACATGTCCGAAACCCAACTGGACATTGTGAAGCGTGTCTTTGGGATTGGCAGCAATGGAAACGTGAGCCAAATGGCTCAGATGGAGCTTGAGTCAGGTCGCGTTCGACATGGGCGGAGGGGAGGGGAGTATGAGTTTGTCGTGAATGGCGAGCGAATGGTCCGCCATAGTCTGAAGGAGGTTTTGAAGGCGGTCATTTTGGCGATGGAAAAGACAAAAAAGGGCGCAATTGAGAGAATATCAACGTACCGGACTCCACGTGGACGCAGGGTCGTTGCAAAGAAAAACGTTGAGATATATCCGGGTAACCCCGAATTAGTTGAAAAAAGTGCTGAGAGATTAAATGGGGATTGGTGGTTCGATACAAACATTTCTAGGAATCAACTGAAAAGATATATTCAAAAAGTTTTAGAGTGGTCCGGATTTGAGGCGTCGTTTGTGGAGCTCAGGTTTTAGTTGGACATCATCGAAATTTGCTGATCGTTCGCCTCAAGCGAATTGGTGTGACAAGCCGGGCCGCTCTCTCTACATACGGCCGTTCCCGAGGAGCGGTCGATGTCGGCGGAAGCAATCTCCGAAAACAGTGCGAAAAGCGATTTCTGGGACGGCGTGCGGCTCAGCATGCCCGTCGTGGTGGCGTCGGCGCCGTTTGCATTGCTGTTCGGTGCGCTCGCAGTCGACAACGGGTTTTCCGTGCTCGAAGCGTTCCTGATGAGCGCAACGGTGTTCGGCGGCGCCAGCCAGATGGTCGGCATCGAGCTGTTCGGCCAGCATGTCGCGCCGTGGCTGATCGTGCTGTCGATCTTCGCGGTGAATTTTCGCCATGTGCTCTATTCGGCTGGCATCGGCCGACGCATCGCGCATTGGCCGCTGATCCAGCAGGCGATAGGCTACTTCGTGCTTACCGATCCGCAGTTCGCGGTGGCCGAGCGCAAGGCTGAGGCCGGCGAGACCGTCGGGTTCACCTGGTATATGGGGCTTGGGCTGCCGGTCTATGTGTTCTGGATCATCGAAAGCGCGCTCGGCGCGATGTTCGGCAAGCTTATTCCCGACACCCATGCGTTGGGCATCGATTTCCTGCTGCCGATCTATTTTCTCGGCCTGGTCATGAGCTTCCGCAAGCGGCCGCTGTGGCTGCCGGTGGTCGTCGCCAGCGCTGCCGCCTCCATCATTGCATACAAAACGGTCGGCTCGCCCTGGCATGTCTCCATCGGTGCGCTGGCCGGCGTGCTGCTCGCCGTCATCCTGCCGCCCCGCCACAGCGGCGTGGAGGCACGGCCATGAGCACGACCTTGTGGATCATCATCGCCGGTTCCATCGCGACCTATCTGACCCGCATCGGCGGTCATCTGGTGATCTCCCGCTTCGACCATATCCATCCGCGCGTCGAGGCCGGGCTCAGCGCCGTTCCGGCGGCGGTGCTGACCACGCTGGTGGCGCCGGCGGCGCTCAGCGCCGGGCCGGCGGAATGGGCAGCCTTGATCGTTGCCGGCCTTGTCTCACTGCGCGGCGGTCTGATGGCGATGTTCCTGGCGGGTGCTGCCGTGCTGATCCTCGCGCGGCAGCTCGTCGGCTGATCGACTTTTGCTTTGGCGGCGAGAGCACACATGCGCTTTACCGCAGCGACTATTGCCGCGCCGACCCGCGACAGGCTCAGCCGGATCGCCTCCGCTCTCTCCTGGTGGGCGCCAAGCACGGCGTCGCTATAGAGCGCTTCGCGCTGCTTCGGCGTCAATGCGCTTAGATCGATCGGCTGGATGCCGAAGGGCTCACGCGACATTTCCATCTCCCCTGGTTTGCCGTGTTGATCGGCAGCTACACCGGCGATTTACGGGAAAGGCGTAATCAGTTAAAATGAATAATTAAGATCGTTATGTTCTCCAGGAGAGATGTATGGATTTGGCCGATCTGCGCATCTTCCGCACGGTGGTGCGCGAGGGTGGAATCACCAGGGCGGCGGAAAAACTGTTTCGCGTGCAGTCGAACGTGACCACACGCATCCGGCAGCTCGAGGAGGATCTCGGCGTGCAGCTGTTTATCCGGGAGGGCAAGCGCCTGCACGTATCGCCGGCCGGTCACAGATTGGTCGGCTACGCGGATCGGCTGCTGGCGCTTGCGGAGGAGGCGCGAACGGCGATGCTCGATCCACGCCCGCGCGGCACTCTTCGCCTAGGTGCTATGGAGAGCACCGCTGCGGCACGGCTTCCAAGTCTGCTCGCCGAATACCATGCACGGCATCCCGAAGTGGAAATCCAGTTGCGCACCGGCAATCCGCAGGTTCTCGCGACCGCCATGCTTGCCGGTGAGCTCGATGCTGCGTTCGCCGCCGAGCCGATCGCTGACGTTCCGTTCGAAAAGCTGCCCGCATTCCACGAGCAGCTGGTCATTGTCTCGGCGGCATCGCGCGTTTCGGTCGAAGACCACCTGGACATGCCCAAAACCATGATAGCCTTCGAGCACGGCTGTCCGCACCGCAAGCGGCTGGAACAATGGTATGCGCGCAGAGGGTTCATGGCCGAGAAAACCATCGAGCTTGGTTCATACCATGCCATCCTTGGTTGCGTGGTGGCTGGCATGGGCATAGCGCTGATGCCGAACAGCGTGCTTTCGGGTTTCCCGGAAAGCCGCTGGCTAAAGCTGCACGAACTGCCCTCTGACGAAGACAACGCCGTCACGGTGTTGTTCTGGCGCAAGGGAGCCGGTTCTCCCAACGTCACCGCTTTGCAGGGACTGCTTGCGGAGCAAAGCCTGTCAACCGGCGATGCCGCCGCGGCTATTGCTTGAAGTCGTGCGGCAGCGGCGCGGTTGCCTTTTCCAGCCAGGCCAGCGTTTCGCCGTCGAGCATCGGTCCGATCTCGGCCAGTACGCGCGCATGGTATTCGTCAAGCCAATGCAACTCGTCGCGGGTTAAAAGGTCCGATCGGACCAGCCGCTTGTCGATCGGCGCCAGCGTCAGTGTCTCGAAGGCGTGCATGGCGATGTCGCCGCCCTCGATTGCCTCGGCCGGTGTCACCAGAATCAAGTTCTCGATGCGGATGCCGTAGGAACCTTCCTTGTAATAGCCGGGCTCGTTGGAGACGATCATGCCGGCCAGCAGCTTTTCGGTACCGGTCTTGGCGATACGCTGCGGGCCCTCATGCACGGCAAGATAGGAGCCGACACCGTGCCCGGTGCCATGGGCGAAATCGCAGCCGTGTCTCCATAGCGCCAGGCGCGCCACTGCATCGATTTCGGAGCCGCGCGTGCCCTGGGGGAAGCGCAGCATGGAGATGCCGATCATGCCTTTCAGCACCAGCGTGAAGCGTTCGCGCATCTCTTCCGTTGGCGTGCCGATCGGCACGGTGCGGGTAATGTCGGTGGTGCCGTCCTGGTACTGCCCGCCGGAATCGAGCAGGAACAGCTCGCCATCCCCCAGCTTGCGATTGGTGGCGCGGGAGACGCGGTAGTGCATGATGGCGCCGTTAGGACCAGCGCCGGAGATGGTATCGAACGATACGTCGCGCAGCGGCATCTGCGTTTCTTCGCCGGTCTGACGGCGCGTCTCCTCAAGCCTGGTGACAACGGCGATTTCGTCGAGCGTGCCGGGCTTCTGGCGGTCGAGCCAGCACAGCAGCTTGGCGACCGCGGCGCCGTCGCGGCGATGTGCGGCGCGTGCGCCGGCGATCTCAGCTTTGTTCTTTGTTGCGCGTGGAATGCGGGCCGGATCGGCCGTGGCAATGACGGTGCCGCCATTATCCTCGACCAGCATTCTGAGCTTGTCCGCCGCGAGAACCGGGTCCAGCGCGATTTTTGCGCCGCCCTTGGCCCGGGTGACGATTGCCGTCTCGAATTCACCTGGTTCGTGCAATTCGGCGAGCTGCGTCAGGTAGGCCGCGACGGTGCGCGAAAACTTGCGCTGGTCCATGAAAAGCAGATGCGAGCCGTCGGCGGCGAGCACGGCAAAGCCGAGCGCCAGCGGTGTGTGCGGTACGTCGCCGCCACGGATGTCGAACGCCCAGGCAATGGAGGAGGGGTCGGTCAGCACGGCATGGGTGGCGCCGTCCTTCTCGGTGGCCGCCGCCAGCCGCACCAGCTTGTCCTTGGCCAGTTCGCCGGCAAAGCCGATCGGGTGGATCTCGACCGGCCCCAGTGGCGGCCCGGGCTGGTCCTGCCAGATGGCGTCGATTGGATTCTCTTCGAGCGGCACCAGTATCGCGCCTGATTTCTCGGCCGAGGCCTTCAGCGCCTTGACGTCACTGATCGTATGGAGCCACGGATCGAAGCCCAACCGCACGCCCTTGCCGAGATTGTCCTTGATCCAGTTGGCCGGCGGGTTGTCGACAAGGCTCTCGATCGAAAAGATGTCGAGATCGACCTCCTGGCGCACCTGCAGCGTGTAGCGCCCGTCGACAAACATGACGGCGCGCTCGCCAAGCACAATGGCGACTCCGGCCGAGCCGCTGAAGCCGGTCAGCCATTTCAGCCGTGCCGAGCGATCGGCGACATATTCGCCCTGGTGCTCGTCGGCACGGGGCACAATGAAGCCATCCAGCCCGTTCGCCGCCAACCATTGGCGCAGCATTGCTACGCGCGGCTTGCCAACGGCCGGATCGCCGGCGGAATCGAAGGTCTGGAACATGTCGGCTCTCCTCGAATGCTGGCGCGACCGTAGCGCATGACCTCGAAAATCGGAATCGATTTTCGGAACGATCATTCCCGGTTGCCGCGTGTCTCTTTGCGCATGGAGGCCATGCAGAATCGGCGATTTCAAAAAGCGTCAGCAAGGCTTACCTTCTTCACGTGGAGGAAAGAGTCCTATTGCCCTGCAAAGGAGACCGTCATGTCCACGATTTCACCTAGACGCGGATTTTTCAGAAACGCTGTGAAAGCGCTGATCGAAGCTCGCCAGCGCGAGGCGAGCCGGTATGTGAGCGGCGTTCTGCTTGGCTTTGACGACGAAACGCTGAAAGCTCACGGCTACGATCGCGAACAGCTGAAGAAAGCGGCGAACTCGCGCTAGGTCCGAGCTGATTCCGGCTTGCGTTGAAGGCGCAGCGCCTCAGCGTTTGAGGTGAATCGTCACCCAGCCCTCGCGGTGCAAGGTGCGGACGTGCCGGAATTTCTGGCCGACATAGGCCGCGATTACCGCATCGCGCTGGCGCTCGAGGATGCCCGACAAAACGATCGAGCCACCGATCGCGATATGTCCGGCCATTTGCGGCGCCAGACGCATCAGCGGCCGCGCCAATATGTTGGCGACGATCAGGTCGAAGGGCGCACGCGCGGCAAAGATCGGGTGATGAAAACCGGGCGCCGCCACCGTTTCAATGAGCCCCTTGACCTGGTTCAGCCGCGCATTGGCGCCGGCCACCTTGACGGCGACCGGGTCGATGTCGGTCGCCAGCACCGGAACATGCGCGAGCCTGGCCGCTGCGATGGCGAGCACCGCGCTGCCGGTGCCAAGGTCGAGCGCGTTGCGCGGATGCTCTCGCCGTATGACCTGCTCCAGCATTTCGAGGCAGCCGGCGGTGGTGCCGTGATGGCCGGTACCGAAGGCAAGGCCGGCCTCGATCTCGATGGCGAGCTCGCCGCTGTGGCGCTTCCTGCGGTCATGCGCGCCATGGACGAAGAAGCGCCCGGCCCGCACCGGTTTCAATCCCTCCAGCGAGCGCGCCACCCAGTCGATGTCGGGCAGCGCTTCGCGCGCTATCGGTTTCGACAGCGACAGTCCGGCAAGGATGTCCCTAAGCCGCGCCTCGACCGCATCGACGTCGTCGTCGGCATAGAGCGATACTTCGTGGATGTCGCGGTCCTCGTCGACCTCGAGCACCGCAATCGGCAGGCCCTCATCGTCGAATGCCGCACCGAGCGCCGCAAAGATGCGGTCAGCCTCGATCTTGCCCGCGGTGAAATACAAACGCGTCTGCGTCATTACCGGATGTGTCAACCTTCCGCCGCCAGCCGTTTGAGCTTGGCGATGGCGGCATCCGGGCTTTCGCCATAGGCAATGGTGCCGGCGAAATCGCCCTTGGCGTTGAGCAGCAGCACCGAAGCAGTGTGGTCCATCGTGTAGTCGCCGTCGTTCGTGTCGACTTTCTTCCAGTAGATGCCGAAGGACTTGGCCATGGCGTGGACCTTGTCGGGATCGCCTGATATGCCGAGGATGCGATCGGAGAAATTGCTGACATAGGTGTTCATGATTTCGGGCGTATCGCGCTCCGGGTCGACCGTAACGAAATAGGCACGCAGGTTCTTGCCGTCGTCGCCCATCGTCTTCAGCCACCCGGCCAACTCGAAAAGCGTGGTCGGGCAGACTTCCGGACAGTGCGTGAAGCCGAAGAAGACGACGCTGGGGTGGCCGCGAAACGCGGCTTCGGTGACCGGCGAGCCCTTCTGGTCGACCAGCGTGAAAGGCTCGCCGTACGGCTTGCCGCTGTAGTAGGGAAGATACGATTTGACGGTTAGAGCACCGATCCCAATTGCCATTAGCACGAGGATGCCGACAAGGATAAAGCGCATCATAGGGGAGGCGTCACTGTACATTTTAGGATGCTGCTCTTGAACGGAAAAGCAATGAAAAGCACGGGTCTGCAAACGACAACATGTTAAGTGCCACTCCGTTCTCACTAAAGGCAACACCTATAATGCTCAGGACAGCACACGCAAAGATGTCGCGTTGCCGCAACCGGCAATCCTGTGGGGAGGCGATCTGCTTGCAAAGCGCTGCCGTTTGTCCCACCTGAGGTCGGCAAAATTCGAACCGCAGGAGGCCTCTTTGCGAAAACTGATTGGCGGCGCGTTAGCCGCATGCCTTGTCATTGGCACCGGCGCGGCCGCCGCCGAGGAGGTCGGCAAGGTCGGCGTCGATTGGCTCGGCAACGATATCATCGTCGAGGCGATCAAGGATCCGAAGGTCGAGGGCGTGACCTGCCACGTCTCCTATTTCGACCGTGGCGTGATCGACCGCCTGCAGAAAGGCAACTGGTTCGAGGACCCGTCCGATTCCTCGATCTCCTGCCGCCAGACCGGGCCGATCACCATTGGCGACATCGACATGAGCGAGGCCGGCGAGGAGGTGTTCAAGCAAGGCATCAGCCTGATCTGGAAAAAGCAGGTGGTGAACCGCATCTACGACAGGGCCAACGAGACTCTGATCTACCTGTCGCATTCACGCCAGGTGCAGGATGGCTCGGCAAAAATGTCGGTCACCACCGTGCCGCTCTACGGCCAGAACGTGGTGTGGACCAGCGGCAAGCCGAAATAGAGACTGGAAGGTGCTACAGGGTCCTTGGCGCGTCCAAACGGATGCGCGGCGCTGCACTCGGCTTGCGAGACTATGCGCGCGGGCGTAAAGCGCGCGCATGGACCGTCCCGAACACCTTGTCCTGAAAGATCCCGAGCCGCGCATCCATCCGACGGCGGAGCTGAAGGCGTGCAAGCTTGGACGCTACGCGTCGATCGGCGAGCGGGTCATCCTGCGCGAGGTGACGGTCGGCGACTTTTCCTACTTCGAGCGCCACGCCGAGGCGATCTATACGACGATCGGCAAATTCTGCTCGATCGCCGCCAACAGCCGCATCAATGCGCTGGAGCATCCGGTCGAGCGGCTGACGCAGCACAAGATCAGCTATCGGCCCAACGAGTATTTCCGCTGGCTGGGTGTCGATCAGGCGTTCCGCGACCGGCGGCGGGCGAAAGCCGTCAGCATCGGCCATGATGTCTGGATCGGCCATGGCGCCGTGATCATGCCTGGCGTAGTGATCGGCAACGGCGCGATCGTCGGTGCCAACGCGGTGGTGACGCACCACGTGCCGGCCTATGCAATCGTCGCCGGCGTTCCGGCCAGGCCAGTGCGGCAGCGCTTCAGCGCGGAAACTGCGGCCCGGATCGAACGGCTTGCATGGTGGGACTGGCCGCTCGAGAAACTGGCCAGGGCAGTCCCCGACATGCAGGCCTTGCCCATCGAGGCTTTCCTCGACCGCTGGGAAAACGGCGCCGCCTGACTTCGGGCGTATCTGCAAGCGGTCCGACGGCCTGCGCGATCTGCTCCTCCAACAATGTACCCGCGACCTTCCGCCACGAGGGAACCAGGAGCGGCTGCCAACTGTTTCTGCAGACACAATGAACTCGGCTTCCGTCCGGGTTCGTCGCCCGGCTGTTGAGGGAGTTTGAATGATTGAGAAGCTTTTCACCAGGATCGCCAACAACGTCGCCCATTTTGCCGGCCTGCCGCCGACGTTTGCCGTCTGTTTCCTGATCATCGTCGTCTGGGCGGCAAGCGGGCCGATGTTCGGCTTTTCGGACACCTGGCAGCTCGTCATCAACACCGGCACGACGGTCGTCACCTTCCTGATGGTGTTTCTCATCCAGAACACCCAGAACCGCGATGGCGCCGCGATCCAGGCGAAGCTCGACGAATTGATCCGGGTCAGCACAGCCCAGAACACCTTCATCGGTATCGAACACCTGACTGAGACCGAGGTCGAAGAGATCCGCAAGAAATGCGAACAGGCAGCGAAGCGGCATGATCAGAAGCTTGCCGAGTTGTCAGCCGAGAAAGCCATGGCGAAGAAGCGGAACACGAAGAAGCACGCGGCGGCGTAATATAAAGGTCCGGCGCATACCTGCGAAGATCGGATCCGATTCTTTGCTACTGTGATCTTCGGTTCGGGATCATGCGGTGCGTGTCATGAATGCCGCGAAAGCATCTTTGTAGTCCGGGTGCCAGCGCGACAGGGCAGGGCGATTCTCGATGAGGTCGCCAATCGCCCAGGCCATGCGCTTTTCGTCCATGGACCGGGTCGCCTCGTTATCGGGACACAGGATGTAGAAATCGCCACGCAGTAGCGAGGCCAGCATGAAGTCGATGACCTGCTCGCCGGTCCAGGCGCCGGCCGGCTTTTCGGTCGCACCTTCGGTCAGGCCGGTAAAAGTGAACCCGGGGATAAGCAGATGCGCCGCGACACTGGCGCCCGGCTCGTTGCGCAGCGCGTGCGCCAGGCCTTCGGTATAGGTCTTCACGCCCGCCTTGGAAACGTTGTAGGCGAGGTTGCCGGGCGGCGTGGTGATGCCTTGCTTGGAGCCGGTGTTGACGATCAGGCCCGGCTTTCCCGCCGCCAGCATGCGCGGCGCAAAGGCCTCGACGCCATGCACGACGCCCCAGAAATTGATATCCAGCAGCCGTTTCCAGGCGTCGCGGTTCTCCCACGGCTTGCCGGGATTGTTGCCGACGCCGGCATTGTTCATCAGCAGCGATACGTCGCCGAAGGCGCCGAATGTCCTTTCGGCCAGCCGGTCGAGTTCGTCGGCCTTCGAGACATCGGTGGCGACGGCAAGTACGGCGCTGTCGCCGGCGATGGCGGCGACGGCGCGTCGGGCCTCATCGAGGCGTGCGCCGCCAATATCGACCAACACGATGTTCATGCCCATCGCCGCCAGCCGTTTGGCCGCGGCAAGGCCGATGCCGCTGGCCGCGCCAGTGATGACGGCGACATTGCCGGAGGCAAGTGCGGGCAGGGCGGTCTGGATCTCGGCGTCGGTGGTCATGATTTTCTCCTGTTCTGGCCGCGGCGAACTTAGCGCGGAAAGAGGCTCGCGCAAGCCGGTGCCGGCATCTTCGGGTTGACCGCATCGGCGGGCGCTGCGCATGCTGATATCGAAAAAGGAGACTGACGATTGACCGACTGGATCGAGATCCTGAAAGAACAGACCGCAACCGGCGACCAGATGAGCCGCGAAGTGCCGCAAATGCTTGCCAATCCCGACATCAGCGAAGCGCAAGTGAAAACGCTGTTTTCGGCGCTCGAAAAACAGGCGGAGTTCGTCGAAAAGCTGCGTATGGCGCTTGAGAAATTCGGCCATGATTTTTCAGTGATCAAGGCGGCCGAGCGGCTGGAGGAGCGCTACGCCGACCTTGCCGCTTCGGTAGCGGAAAAGCTGAAAGCAATGCGAGGCTAGAAGGGGCCTATTTCTCGATCAGCCGCTCGAAGCGCCTGTCCGGCACGAACCAGATCATCGCCACCAGGACATAGATCGAGACACCGATCCAGTGATTGACGAAGGTCAGCGCGATGGCGGAAAGATAGAGGACCAGCGAGATCTTTCCCTTGAGGTCATTGCCCAACGCCCTGGCGAAGAGAGTCTCGTTGCCGTGCAGTCGATGCAGGGCCATGGTGAGGATGTTGAAGCCGATGGCGCAGAGCGCCAGGTCGACGCCATAGACGGCAACCGGCACCGGCGCGAAATGGTTCTCACCCATGAAGGCTGTCGTCGCCGGCATCAGCGATAGCCAGAACAGCAGGTTGAGGTTCGCCCACAGCACGCGGCCGTCGACCCGCTGCACGGTATGGAACATGTTGTGCAAATTGTTCCAGTAGATGCCGACATTGATGAAGGACAGCACATAGCTGAGGAAGATCGGCCAGAGTGGTGCCAGCGCGGAAAAATCCTCGCCATGCGGCACCTTCAATTCCAGCACCATGATGGTGATGATGATGGCGACCACGCCATCGGTGAATGCCTCGACTCGTCCCTTGCCCATGAATCTCCCCTGACAATCCGCTGAAGTTAAAAGAGGATCTCGCTCAGCGCCATCGGCAAAGCTGCCAAACTTGTCAGGAGCAAGCCGGGGAGGGGGAACGGCTGACGCGAAAAAGGCGTTAGGATGTCAGATCCCGAACAGCAAAAGGTCGAAAAAATGACCGCTCACGCTCAAGTCATGACGCGCGATTACGAACTCGGCGGCCGCGCTGCAGCGGCCACCGTGGCCGCTATGATCGCGGCTCTTTTCGCCGGCAGCACGGCGCTGACGCCGCTTTACATCATCTACAAGCAGGTCTTCGGCTTCTCGCAGATCACTTTGACGCTGGTCTACGCCGTCTATGTCATCGGCAATCTGGCGGCGCTGCTGATGTTGGGGCGTGTGTCCGATGTCATCGGGCGCCGTCCAATGGCATTGGCCGGGATGGCGGTGGCCGTGGTCAGCGCGGTGGTTTTCCTGTTCGCCGAAAATGTCGCATGGCTCGACATCGCCCGAATTCTGAGCGGACTGGGAATCGGCGTCGGCGCGGGCACCGGCACCGCCTGGCTCGCCGAATTGCTCCCGACCGACGACAAGTCACAGGCGGCGACGATTGCCACCAGCACCAATTTTCTCGGCCTCGGCCTCGGTGCGCTTGGGGCCGGGTTGCTCGCCGAATACGCGCCTTGGCCGCTCAGGCTGACATTCGTCGTCTACCTGGCAATGCTTGCGATCGTAACCCTGCTGATCTGGCGCACGCAGGAAACCGTTTCGCGGCCGGGGAAACTGGCTGATGTCTCGATGCGGCCGCGGCTTTCGGTGCCTGATGACATCCGCGCGGGTTTCGTCGCGCCGGCGGTGACCGGCTTTGGCGCAATGTCGCTGGTCGGCTTTTATGCAGCACTGGCGCCGAGCATCCTGGCGCAGCAACTGCAGGTAACCAACCATGCCGAAGCTGGCGCTCTGTTCTTCGAACTGGCGATCGTGGCTGCCGCCACCATTCTGGCGACGACGCGTCTTTCGAGCCGAGCCACAATGTTCGCGGCGCTTGCGCTGATGATCCCAACCGTCGCGCTGATTGTTGCGGCGCAGGTCTTCGCCTCGATGGCCATAATGATTGCCGGGACCGCCTTGTGCGGCGTGGCGGCAGCGCTCGGCTATCGCGGCGGCTTGCAAGTGGTGAACGAGATCGCGCCGGCGGACCGGCGCGCCGAAGTCGTCTCGGCCTTCTTCATCTGCTGTTTTTGCGGCAACGCGCTGCCGGTCATCGGCATCGGCGTTCTGTCGACGGTGGCAGGTGCGACCGTGGCAAGCCTGGCCTTTGCCGGCATGATTGTCGTCTTTTCCCTGGTCGCTCTCGGGTTTGGCGCGAAATACGCGCGCTGAGCCGACCTTTCAGCCGTTCGGTGTCTCGGGCGAAAGATGCGCGCGCTGGCGCGGTACGCCGAGGCCGGTATCCGGCGGTTCGCCGGCAGCCGGCCGGCTCTCGATCATGTGCAGGCTGCGCCAGCGGCCGAAGCGATAATGGGCCGCGGCCAGCACGAGCGAGGTTATCGAGCCGGCCGGAAAGCTCCACCACAGAGCTTCCTCGCCGATCACGCTTCGGAAGAAATAGGCGAAGCTGGTGCGCACCAGCAGCACCGAGATCACCAGGATGATCAGCGGCGGCATCACCGCGCCGGTGGCACGCACGGTGGCGAAGAGCACGATGGTGATGCCGAACAGGATGAAGGACCACGACGCGATCTTGTTGATGTGAGTGGCGATCTCGATTGCTGCACTGTCGCTGCCAAGGAAGAGGCTGAGCACCGCGCGATCGAATACGAACAGCAGCGCGACGAGCATGCCGGTGAGCACAAGGTTGAAGCCGACGCCGGAGGCGGCGATGCGTCCAATCCGGTCCCAGCGCCTGGCGCCGACATTTTGCGCCGCCATGGACGACACCGCGGCGCCGATGGCGAGCGCCGGCATCTGGATATAGGTCCAGAGCTGTGCGGCTATGCCGTAGGCAGCCGCGACCTGCGAGCCGTACGAGTTGACCATGCCCATCACCGTCAGCGCCGCGGCCGAAACGACGATCATCTGCAGGCCCATCGGCACGCCCTTGAAGACGACAATGCGCAGCAGCGCCGGGTCCGGCCGCAGCAGAACGAGATTGGCGCCGGCCAGCCGAAGCGGGTGCTTGCGCGCATAAAGCACGATCAGGATGGCAACCACGCTTACCGTCTGGCCGATCAGCGTCGACGCGGCCGAGCCGGCGATGCCGAGTTCGGGGAACGGGCCGATGCCGAGGATGAGCAACGGGTTCAAAACGACGTCGAGCACGACGGCCAGCGCCATGAACAGGAAAGGCGTGCGCGAATCGCCGGCGCCGCGCAGCACCGTCATGACGAAGGACAGCAGGTTCATCATCGGCACGGCGAGGAAGATGATGCGCAGATAGGAGCGCGCCAGCGGCAACGCATCGGCCGGCGTGCCGAGCGCATCGAGGATCGCATCGACCCAGATCCAGCCGCAGACCGCGAACACCACCGAGACGAGGAAGAAGAAGGTGGCGCTGGTTCCGACGATGCGCCGGGCTTCGGGCAGGTCACGAGCGCCGACGGATTGTGCGACCAGGATGGTCGCCGCCATGCCGATGCCGAAGACGGTGCCGAGGATGAGAAACAGCACGAGGTTGGCATTGGACGTGGCGGTCAGCGCCGCTTCACCGAGGAAACGGCCGACCCACACGGCATTGATCGAGCCGTTGAGCGACTGCAGCACATTGGAGCCGAGCACCGGCAGGGCAAACAGCAAAAGGGTGCGCGGGATAGGCCCACTGGTGAGGTCGCCGGTCTGCCGGCGCGGGGGCATGTTGTCGTCCATGGCAGGCAACTCGGCGAAGGCTTGTCTGAGTCCGCAATGATTGCCGATTTAACGGGAGAGGTCGATGCGGCGCTGTAAATTCCGCCTGGCGTGCCTTGATCTAAGCATTTCTCAAACCTTTCGGAATCGTATATTGATCCCGCACGCGTGGGGCCGCATTTTCCTGGATCTCATCGGTAAGCCGGGGGGCTCATGTCCGATATTCCGTTGTTTTTTGAGCGCCTGAACCGGCGCGCCTTTCTTGGTGCATCCGCTCTGGGCGCGGCCTCCGTGGCTCTTTCGTCGTGCACCACGACGGACGTGGCGGCGCCGCCGGTGCCCGCGGCACCAAGCGATCCGGCTCTCGGCGATGCCGCAAGCATGTATGCCGCGCGCATCGACGAGGGCTATCAACTGCCGGCAATTCCGGTAGCCAAGGTCGATCCGAAATTCGTGCGTCAAATCGTGGCCGACCCGACTGGAGAAAAACGCGGCACGATCGTCGTCGATACTTCCGAGCACTTCCTCTATCTGGTGCGCGACGGCGGCAAGGCAATTCGCTATGGCGTCAGCCTCGGCAAGGCCGGTTTCGGATGGACCGGCAGCGCCGTGGTTCAGGCGAGAAAGAAGTGGCCGGTCTGGACGCCGCCGCCGGAAATGATCCAACGCCGGCCGGAACTGGCGAAATACAAGGACGGCATGCCGCCCGGCCCGCAGAGCCCGCTTGGTGCCCGCGCGCTGTATCTCTTCCGTGACGGCAAGGACACGATGTACAGGCTGCACGGCACGCCGGAGTGGGATTCCATCGGGAAGAACGCTTCCTCCGGCTGTGTGCGCTTCATGAATCAGGACATTATCGACCTCTACAGCCGCGTCGATGGCGTCGTGCCGGTCTTCGTGCGCCCGAACCTGTCGGCCGCCGGGAAGATCGCCGCCGTGTCGAACAGGACGGCCGAGCCGATCGATGCAGGCGTGCCAAGGGACGCGGAGATGTTGAGGTAAGTGCCTTCGACTGGATCGTCAGTCGCAGGTTTTGCGATGCTTAGGACACCGTCTTTTCGCGGGCGAGCCGCAACTGAAGGGGCACGACCGTTCAATCGCGCCAGCTCAGGCGGACGCGTTCGGCGCGCCTCCGCCTGTATGGCTGCCGCTACTTCCCGGTGAGGCCTGGGAGCGTGACCTGATAGACCAGGAACATGGTGTCGACACATCGGCGCCATCCTCGGCCTTGTAGGCCGCGCCGACCTGGAAGCCGTCCTGCGTGAGGAAGTCATTGTCATTGGCGACGAACAGGAAATAGTCGTCGGGCAGCTTTGGATCGAGGACGCTCACCACCGACATCGCCTCCCATTTCTCCGAAAGGTTGTTGCGGTCGTTGGGCGCGCCATTGTGCAACCCGAAGCGGCCGAGCTCGCTCTTGTCGTTGATGTCGATGAACGGCGTCAGCTTGGCCGGCGTCACCGATGGATCGAGCTCACCCTTGGGCGCCAGCGGCTTGTCCTTGTCGAACTCTGTGCCGGCGATATCGGTTGCCGCCGACACATCGACGACGCTGATCTCGCGATGGAGCGAGGTGTCGCCCTTCAGCCCCTGGCCGTTGCCGCTGTCGCGCGCCAGCATCAGGAAGGTCTTGTCCGACAGCGCCACGATTTCACTCTGCGCGGCGATCTTGGTTTTGCCCTTGGCATCGGTGAACACCGGCAGCGGCACGACATATTCATGCGCGAGCTTGAGCTGGCCGGGATCCGAGGCATCGTAGACCAGCGCGCGCGTGTTCTGGCGCGTCGAGGCGGAATCGCCGCCATCTTGTCTGGGTGCCGACTGCAGCACGGCAATCAGGAACTTGCCGTCCGGCGTCAGCGCCATCCCTTCGAGGCCCTGGTTGTTCTGACGGCCGGTTTCGGGATCCTTCGGATCTGGGTCTGCCGCGCCAGGTCCCGGATTGTTGGAAGCAAAGTTTGGCGTCCCGTGACGCATCGGGACAAGCGCCGCCGGCGGCTGCGTTGCCGACATCAGACGCCCATCGGCGGAGAAGCGGTAGATGTTCGGACCGTATTCGTCCGAGATGAACATCGTGCCGTCGGGCAGCCGTGCGATCGCTTCGTTATCGAGCGCGAGCTTGCCGTTGGCTTCGGGCAGGATCGGCATGTCGTCGGTCGCGGCACGCACGCCGTTGAGCGGATCGAGCCCTGTTGCGTCGGCGCCCTTGTCGTCGGTCAAAAGCATGGTGTCGGCAAGCGTCGCCTTGAGGCCCGACTGTTCCTGGCCGGCGGCTGGCACTGCACCCGGCGTGATCGGGGCGAACTCGATGGCAATCGTGTTGAGGCGCGGCCGGTAGTCGGTAGTACCGACGACATTGTAGCCGCGATCCGGCAACAGCCACAACGAGCCCTTGTAGCCGTCGGCGCCATGCGTCCAGCCGGCAGCATCGATCGACATGCCTGAGCCGGAGCCAAACGTCTCGCCGAACTTGTCCTTCTGGCTGGCGGGGATGCGGCCGACGCCGACCAGGCCCTTGTTGACGAAGCTGACGCCGCCGACGGTCGCGGAGTTTTCTGCCAGGGCCGGAGTCAAGGCGGTGAACATCGCCAGCGCGACAGCGAGGGACGCGGTTCGGTGCAGGTTTTTCATGGATATCCTCTTTGAGACAAAGCTGCCGGGGCCCGAAAAAGCGCCGCGTCGCATCGAGGATGCCACGAAAGCCTTCGGAGAAGCGATCTAGGACGCGAACATGATACTTGCGTGACAGTGCCGCGCTTGCTTTGACCCTTGTGGTCGCAACTGGCCTGGGCATGGCGAATCCGCCGCCGCCGAGAACACAATTAGCAACTTTACAAATGATCGTTTTTATGTGAAGTCATGACGATGAAAGGTCACCGATGACAGTCTGCCGTTTCGCCACCCGCCTCAATTCCTTTGCCTCGCGGCCACAGGCCGAGTGGCCCGATCTTGTCGGCAAACCGTCCATGCTGCAAATGGCGGCACGTGCGGCGAAGGTTGCGGAGTTGACCGATCTCGACCTCAACTTTCCCGACCATGTCGATGAAAATCCTGCGGAAATGGCGCGCAAACTCGGCGATCTCGGGCTTTCCATCAATGGTTTCGCCATGCGCTACTACTCCAACCCGGCCTTCAAGCTCGGCGCCTTCACCAATCCGGATCCGGCCGTTCGCCGCGAGGCCATCGACATGACCAAGGCCGGGATCGACGCCGCGCGCGAGGCTGGCGCCAGCCTGATGACGCTGTGGCTCGGGCAGGATGGCTTCGATTATGCTTTCCAGGCCGATTATGCGACGCTCTGGCAACACGAAATCGATGGAATTCGTGAAGTTTCGGCGCATGACCCCGATTGCCAGATCAGCCTTGAATACAAACCCAACGAGCCGCGCTCCTACAGCCTGATGCCCGATGCGGCGACGACGTTGCTGGCGATCCGCGAGATCGGCCTGCCCAATCTCGGCGTGACGCTCGATTTCGCCCATGTGCTCTACGCCGACGAGCAGCCGGCTTTCGCCGCTGCGCTGGTGGCGCGACACAGCAAGCTGCTCGGCGTGCATCTCAACGACGGCTACGCCAAGCGCGACGATGGCTTGATGGTCGGGGCCGTGCATACGCTGCAGACGATCGAGCTGCTCAGGCAGATCCGTCGAGACGGCTATGCCGGCGCCATCTACTTCGACACGTTCCCCGACATGACCGGGCTCGACCCGGTCCACGAATGCGAAGTCAACATCGCGACTGTCAAGCGCATGCTGCGCGTCGTCGATCGGCTGGAAAAGGACAATCGCCTGTCCACTGCCGTCGACCGTCAGGACGCGGTCGCCTCGCAGGCCATCATCCAGGAAGCCATGCTCGGGCCGGACAGCTGAAGCTCCGGCGCCATCACCGTTTTCAACCAGGGAGGAAGGACCATGAAATTTCTGCTTGCCACCGCCACCGCTGCCCTGATGGCGCTGTCTATAGGCTCGTCGTTTTCCGCGGACCTCGCGCCGCTCAATTCCGACACCGAGAAGGATCGCATCGACTGGTCGCAGCTCGAGGCCAAGTTCGGTGCGTTCCCCAAGCTGCCCGAGGGTACCAAGGCGGGTGCGGTCTCCAAGACGCTGACCAATGAATACTGGCGCTCGCTGGGAGAGGGCTACAAGTCGTTCGGCGACCGCATCGGCGTGCCCGTCGTCTACCAGGCAGCGCAGAGCGAGGGCGACCAGCTCGGTCAGCTCACCATCGCCGAAGGCCTGGTCACGCAAGGCTACAACGTGCTGCTCGTTTCGCCGCAGACCGACTCCAACCTGCAGCCGATCATGGAACAGGCCAAGGCAGCCAATGTGCCGGTGGTCAACGTCAACGACGCGGTCATCCCGCAGGCCGAGCACTATGTCGGCAATGTCCAGCGCGACAACGGCGTGCGCGTCGCCAAATGGTTCATCAAGAACCGGCCGGATGGCGGCAAGGTCGCCATCGTCGAAGGCCAGGCCGGCGTTTACGCCGCCGTCCAGCGCACCGACGGCTTCAAGACCACCATCACCGAAGCCGGCAAGTTCGAGGTCGTGGCCAGCGTCCCCGGCAACTGGGATCGTCAGACCTCCTACGACGCGGCCACCAACATCCTGCAGCAGCACCCCGATCTGATCGGCTTCTATGCCAACAATGACGGCATGGCGCTGGGCATCGTCGAAGCGGTCAAAGCCGCCGGCCTAAAGGACAAGGTCGCCGTGTTCGGCACCGACGGGATTTCCGACGCCTACGCCTCGATCCGCGCCGGCGAGCTGACCGGCACCGTCGATTCGTTCCCGGTGCTGACCGGCGAGGTGGCGCTGGAATCTGCGCTGCGGCTGGTGGCCGGGCAGAAGCTGCCGCGCGTCGTTGCCACGCCGCAGGCGCTGATCACCAAGGACAATGCCGACCGTTACTCCGGCGCCGGCGATGCCGTGCGCAAGGCGCTGCTCGAGGACGCGGCAGCGGGCCAATAGAGCTGGGGCGACGGGTGCCGGCCTTTCGGCACTCTTGCCGGGAGAACTGAAGCAATGTCAGCGCGGCTGCAATTCGAGGGCATTTCCAAGGTGTTTCCGGCCGTGCGGGCGCTGAGCGATGTGTCCTTTTCGGTCGGCGCCGGCGAGATCCATGGCCTGCTCGGTGAAAACGGCGCCGGCAAATCGACGCTGCTGCGCATCCTGTCAGGCGTCTACCGGCCGACGGCGGGAAGCGTGCTGATCGACGGCAAACCGGTGACGCTGAACAACCCGGTCGCGGCGCGCGCCGCCGGCGTGGCGATGATCCATCAGGAATTACAGCAGGTGCCACGCCTCAGCGTCGCCCAGAACATGTTTCTCGGCCATCCGTTGACGCGCGGCGGCGTCTTCGTCGCACGGCGCGAGCAGGAAAGCCGCGCTGCGGAAGCCCTGGCCGCCATCGACCCGACCATCGATCCGGCAGCCCCGCTTGGCAGCCTGAAGGTGGCGCAGCGGCAGATCGTCGAGATCGCCCGGGCGCTGCTCGACCGCGCCAGGATCGTGGCGATGGACGAGCCGACGTCGAGCCTCACGCCGAGCGAGTTCGAACGGCTGGCGGAAGTCATTGCCGGTCTGGCACGCGACGGTGTCGCCGTCGTTTATGTCTCGCACAAGCTGGACGAGGTGTTCGGCATCTGCGAGTGCGCCACTGTCATGCGCGACGGCGTTGTGGTCGAAACCGTCGATCTCGCGCAGGTGTCGGAAAAGGCCGTCGTTTCGATGATGGTCGGCCGCGAGCTTGCCCAGGAACAACACCGCTCGCATGCTTCCCCCGAGATCAGGCTGAGCGTGCGTGGCCTCGCCTCGGCGACCAAGGTCCGTGACGTTTCGTTCGACCTGCATCGCGGCGAGGTGTTGGGCATTGCCGGCCTGGTCGGGTCCGGCCGCACCGAACTGCTGCGGCTGCTGGCCGGCGCCGACCGGGCCTCATCAGGCGCAATAGAGATCGACGGCAAGGCGGTAAAGCTTTCCAGTCCGCGCGACGCGATCGCGGCCGGCATCGGCCTGGTGCCGGAGGAGCGCAAGCGCGAAGGCATCGTGCCGTTGCGGTCGATCTCCAGCAACATGGCGCTGGCCTCGATGGGCGTGTTCGCGCCGCGCGTCCTCATCGACCATCGCCGGCTGAAGCGCGTGACAGCCGAGAAGATGAAGCGAGTCAATCTCAGGCCGTTCCTGCTCGACCGGCCGATCCGCCTGTTCAGCGGCGGCAACCAGCAGAAGGCGATCATCGGCCGCTGGCTGGCGGCGGGAACGCGGATCCTTCTGTTCGACGAGCCGACGCGCGGCATCGATGTCGGCGCCAAGGCGGAGATCTACCACCTGATCGAGGAACTCGCCGCCGAAGGCCATTCGGTAATCGTCGTGTCGTCCGAACTCCCCGAGGTGATCCGGCTCGCCGACCGCGTGCTGGTCATGCGCGACGGCACGGTCGCCGCCGAACTGGGCCGCGCAAGTCTCAGCGAACACGCGATCGCCGCGCACGCCATACCCCAAACGGAGATTGAGGCCGGCAAGGCGCAAGGCCATCGGGCCGGTGCATAACGGACAGGACCAGCGGATGACCGATATAACCCAACACACAGCAGCGCGCCCAAGGGCAGATTTCCTGCACCGGTTTTCCGTGCGCGACGCCGGCACGCTGATCGGCCTGGTGGTGATCCTTGCCGTCTTCGGGGCGCTGGTCCCCGGCTTCTTTGCCGAGCGTAACCTGATCAACATCCTGCAGCAGTCGAGCATCAATGCCTGCCTGGCGTTGGGCATGACGCTGGTCATCATCTCGGGCGGCATCGACCTGTCCGTCGGGCCGACGGCAGCCCTTTCGGCGGTCATCTCGGCCTCGATGCTGGTTGCCGGTGTGCCGTTTCCGCTGGCCATCGCCGCCGGCTTCGCCATCGGCCTTGCCTGCGGACTGCTCAACGGCGTGCTGGTTGCCTATGTCGGGCTGCAGCCCTTCATCGTCACGCTGGGAACGCTCAGCACCTACCGGGCGCTGGCGCTGATCTATACCGGCGGCAATCCGGTGCTCGGCCTGCCTGCCGGCTTCCGTGCCATCTTCAACGGCTCGCTGTTCGGATTGCCGTTGGCGGTCATCATCGTGGCGGTGGTCGCGCTGATTGCCTGGATCATCCTCAAGAAGACGCCGTTTGGCGAATATCTGCTCGCCGTCGGCGGCAATGAGGAGGCGGCCTACATAGCCGGCGTGCCGATCGCCCGCACCAAGATCGCCGCCTATATGATCTCGGGCCTGCTGGCGGCGCTTGCAGCGCAGATCCTGATCGGCCGGCTGGGTGCCGCAGAGCCCATTCTCGGCAATCTCTGGGAGCTCGACGCCATAGCGGCGGCGGCGATCGGCGGTGCCTCGCTGATGGGCGGCAAGGGCAGCGTCGTCGGCACCATCCTGGGTGCCGTCATTCTTGGCAGCATGCGCAACGGCCTGACGCTGATGAACGTCCAGTCCTTCTATCAGCTCCTGGCAACTGGCCTTATAATCCTCGCCGCGATGCTTATCGATCGCGTGACGAGGGGACGTGGATGACCTTGACCGGGCTGGACCTGAAAGCAGTAGGACCGCGCATTCGCATGATGATGCCGCATCTGACGCCGCTCGAGGCGAAGGTGGTTGAAACGGTCTTCGGACGGCGCGGCTTCGACGAGACCATACCGCTCAAGCAGATCGCCGAGGAGGCCGGTGTCTCGGAGGCGATGGTGGTCAAGATCGCCAAGAAGCTGGGTTTTTCCGGCTATCGCGACTTTCGCACGGCGGTCTATGAATACAGCCGCCTGCCGACCGCCGAGATGCATCAGGAGCTGTCGGTGGACGACAGTTCGGCCGAGATCGTGCAGAAGGTGTTCCGCACCTCCATCCAGGCGCTGGAGGAGACGCTGGCGATCCTCGACATGGACGATTTCGACCGTGCCGCCGATCTGCTTTACCGCGCCAGGAATCGCGATTTCTACGGCGTCGGCGGCTCGGCGCAGATCGCACGCGACGTTTCGCACAAATTCCTGCGCATCGGCATCCGCACCTCTGTCTACGACGATTCGCACATGATGCTAATGTCGGCCTCGCTGCTCGGCGCCGACGACATTGCTGTCGGCTTCTCGCATTCCGGCAACACGAGCGCCGTCATCGACGCCATCCAACTCGCGCGCAAAAGCGGCGCGCGCACGCTGGCCATCACCAACTATGACAACTCGCCATTGGCAGCCGTCGCCGACATCGTGCTCTGCTCGACCGCGCAAGGCTCGCCGTTGATGGGTGAGAACGCAGCGGCGCGCATTGCCCAGCTCAACATCCTCGACGCGCTGTTCGTGGCGGTCGCGCAACGCGACTACCAGGCGGCGGAGCGCAATCTCGGCCGCACCATGTCTGCGGTGACGTCGAAACGGAAAGATAAGGGCACATGACGGCTTCCCCGCCGCTGGTGACCGTATTCGGCAGCCTGCATTACGATATCATGGTCGAAGCCCCCGATCGCCCACGCAAGGGCGAAACGGTCACCGGTCATGCCTGGCATCCGAAATGCGGCGGCAAGGGCGGCAACCAGGCGGTGTCGGCAGCGCGGGCCGGCGTGCGTGCGGCGATGATCGGCGCTGTCGGCGACGATGATTTCGGCCGCGCGCTTCTCGACAATCTCGACCGCAACGGCGTCGACCAGCGCTTCGTGGGAGTGGCTTCGGGCGCCGGCTCGGGCATGAGCGTAGCGATTTTCGACGACAGCGGCGACTATGGCGCGGTGATCGTCTCGGGCAGCAATCTCACTCTCGGCGAAAAGGACATTGCGGAGGCGGCCGAGCTGATCGCGCAAACGGCGGTTCTGCTGCTGCAAAACGAGGTACCAGAAGCCGCCAACATTGCCGCGGCGCGAGCGGTGAAGGCGCATGGCGGCCGCGTCGTTCTCAATGCGGCGCCGGCGCGAAAGCTGACAGCCGAACTGATCGCGCTGACCGACATCGTCATCGTCAACGCCATCGAGGCGGAGTTCCTGGCCGGCGTTTCGGTCGTCGACACGCTCGAGGGTGCTGCGAAGGCGGCCGGCATGCTCGTCGGTTTCTATCCGGCTGCAATCGTCACGGCCGGCGGCGAGGGCGTTGCCTATTGCGACCGCGACGGCCAGGCATTCGCCTTGCCGGCGATGCCGGTGGAGGTGGTCAGCACCCACGGTGCCGGTGATGAACTCGTCGGCGCCTTTGCGGCGTGGCTTGCGCGTGGAGAGCCCGTCGAGGCGGCACTTGCCGCCGCCAATGCCGCCGCTGCCTCGCTGGTCGCAACGCCGGAGCGCGAGCGCGGGGGTCTTGATCAATCTGAGCCTGCTCAGTGACCGCCGCGATTCAATCGCTGTCGCGCGCGATCAGTTCCAGCGGCCAGACTTCACGGATGATGCGTGCGCCTTCGGCGCCGGCGTAAGCCGGGATCGATGCCAGCAGCATTTCGGCCAACCGCTCGCCCATCGGCTCAAGCGCCGGGCGGAAGCCGGTCAGCGCCGGCGAAAAATAGCGGCAGAGCGGGGTGTCGACGATGACGATCACCGCGATGTCGTGGCCGGGCTTGATGCCCGCCTCGGCCAAAGCCTTGCAGCCGCCAAGCGCCATCGCGTCGTTGTTGAAGATGATTGCGCTCGGCGGGTCCTTGGAGCGCATGACCTTCGGCGTCACCGCGTAGCCGCCGGCCTCGTTGATGAAGCCGTCGGCGATCAACTCGAGGTCGAATTCGATGCCGTGCCGCCGCAACGCCTTGCGATAGCCGGCGAGGAACAGATAGCCGAAATTGAGGTCGAGCGACGGGCGGATGGCGGCGATGCGGCGGTGACCGCGCGCGACGAGACGATCGACCGCGTCAGCCCCGGCTTTTTCGAAATCGAGGTCGAGCGAGGGATAGGAATCGCCGCCGGAGCGGCTGCGGCCGAGCGTCGCGAACGGGAAACCGGCCTGGGTCAGATAGTCGATGCGCTCGTCCTCGCGCCGCGTCCAGGCCAGCACCACGGCATCGGCCCGCCGCGTCTCGACGACACGGCGCAGGCGCTCCTGCTGATAGTCGCCCGGCGCGCCCATCACCACGATCAGGTCGAGTGCGCTTTCGGCGAGCTTGGCCTGCAACCCGGTCAGGAACGGAATGAAGAACGGCTCGCCATATTCCTGGTCGCCCGGATGAGGCTGCAGCATGAAGGCGATCGAATGGGTGGCGCCGCGCCGCAGGCTGCGGCCGGACTGGTTCGGCGAATAATTCAGCTTCTTGGCCGCATCGAGCACGCGCTGGCGTGTGTCGGCATTGACGTCGGCGCGGCCGTTGAGCGCGCGCGACACCGTGCCGATCGAAATGTTCAGGTGACGTGCAAGGTCGTGAATACTGGACGCCAAAGGACAGTTCTCCCCCTTGCTTGGCTAGCACCGGCCGCTCTTCAGGCCAAGCCGGCATCACGTTTTTCGCTATCGGCCAATTGACATTCTACGCCATCGGGTGTGTTCTCGTAAACGTTTACGGAAGAACGTTTGCGGCCCTGCCGTGAACGCCGTGACGATCGGTCTGGAGGGGCCGAGAGGGAGGAGTGCTGGATGATCAATGTCGTCCTGGTCGGCTGCGGCGCGATGAGCAAAGCCTGGCTCGATGCAGCCAAGCAGATCGACGGGCTCGCCATTGTCGGCCTGGTTGATCTCGACGCCGAAAGGGCGCGGGCAAGGGCGCGCGAATACGAGCTTTCCGGCGCCGTCATCGGAACCGACCTCGACGCCGTGCTCGACCAGACCAGGCCCGACGCGGTGTTCGACGTGGTGGTTCCCGCCGCCCGCCGCGAGGTCGCGCTTTCCGCCTTTGCCCACCATTGCCATCTCTTGACCGAAAAGCCGCTGGCCGACAGCCCGGACAATGCGCGTGCCATTGTCGAGGCGGCCCGCAGCGCCGGCCGCATCCATGCCGTCGTGCAGAACCGCCGCTATGTCGCCAACGTCAGGCGCATCCGGCGCTTTCTCGATTCCGGCGCCATTGGTGCGCCAACCAGCATCCACGCCGATTTCTTCGTTGCGCCGCATTTCGGCGGTTTTCGCGAAGAGATGCGCCATGTGCTGCTGCTCGATATGGCGATCCACACATTCGATGCAGCCCGCTACATGGTGGCCGGCGAACCGGCCGGCGTCTATTGCCAGGAGTGGGAGCCGGCCAACTCCTGGTATCGGCAAGGGTCGTCGGCAACCGCAAGCTTCGACCTCGGCGGCGGCAAGCTGTTCACCTATGCCGGCAGCTGGTGCGCGGCCGGCTTCCGTACCAGCTGGGACAGTACATGGCGGATCGTCGCCGAGCGCGGCAGCATTGTCTGGGACGGCGCGGACGGGTTGAAGGCGGAAGTCGTGCGGCCGGTCCGTGAAGGCCTGTTCGACCGCACCGAACCGATAGCCGTGCCGCCGCTCGACCCGGCAGATCGCGTCGGCGGCCATCTCGGCATCATCCAGGATTTCGTCCGCGCCGCCGAGACCGGCACCGCGCCGGAGACGCGCGGCGCCGACAACATCAAGAGCCTGTCCATGGTTTTCGCTGCGATCGAGAGCGCCGAAACCGGGCGCCGGGTCGCTATCGCCTCACAGGAAGGATCATGATGCCAAACCCGCTGCTCGACATCAGGATCGGCACCATGGTGCGCGCCAACCTCGACGACCCGGCCGCCTATGTCAGGCAGATCCTGCCGCTCGGATTCGAGAGCATCCAGCCGTTCTTCTGGCAGACGCTGGGCGGCAAGGACATTCCGCGGCTGGCGGGCGAGATCCGCGAGGCGATCGGCGATGCCGATGTCATCGTCTCGTCGATCGGCGTGTTCGGCAATCCGCTGGAGAGCGGCGAGATCGATCGCGGCGTGCTCGAGGCGTGGGAAACGATCATCGACAACGCGCATCTGTTCGGCACCAATGTGGTCAGCGGCTTCACCGGTCGCATCCGAGGCAAGCCGCTGCCCGACAGCCTGCCGCGCTTCCGCGAGGTCTGGGGGAAGCTGGCAAAGCGGGCCGCCGACAAGGGCGTGCGCATCGCCTTCGAGAACTGCGCGATGGACGGCAACTGGGCCAGCGGCGACTGGAACATCGCCCACAATCCGGACGCCTGGGAGCTGATGTTCAACGAATTGCCGGACGACAATCTCGGCCTGGAGTGGGAGCCCTGCCACCAGCTGGTCTATCTGATCGATCCGATCCCGCAGATCCGCAAATGGGCGCAGCGTATCTTCCACGTCCACGGCAAGGACGCGACGGTGCGCTGGGACGTGATCCGCGAACATGGCGTGTTCGGCCGCCTGCCGTTCGTGCAGATGCGCACCCCTGGCTTCGGCGATAGCGACTGGACGCGGGTGATCAGCGAGCTGCGGCTGGTCGGCTACAAGGGCGCCATCGACATCGAGGGCTGGCACGACCCGGTCTATCGCGGCGATCTCGAGATCACCGGCCAGGCGCGTGCGCTGGATTATCTCCAACAATGCCGGGGAGGCGCGAGCTACCTGCCGAACCCGGTGTGAGAAGTTTCGGCCGGCGGGAGGTGCCGGCCAGCGAAAGATTGCGGCGCAATGCCGAAGCGATCGTCGAAACCCCTCGGCTAGCGAGGGAACAAAGGGAGGATAAGTGCATGAGCATTACGATGAGAAGGACAGTTCTGCGCTCGACCGTCGCGGCAGCCGCGATGGCGCTCGCCGCCGCACTCTCGACCTTGCCGGCGCAGGCGCTCGATGCCCAGTGGTGCAAGGATGTCCATATCCGTTTCTTCGTCGGCGGGGCGGAGGGCGATGCCTTCGGCACGATCGTCTATAATGGCGCCAAGCAGGCGGCGGCCGATCTCGGGCCGAAAGTCGACTACATCTTTTCCCAGTGGGATGTCGAGAAGATGGTGCAGCAATTGCGCGAGGCTGTCGCGGTCAAGCCCCAAGGCATCGCCATGATGGGCCACCCCGGCGACGCCGCGATCATGCCGTTGGCCGAACAGGCGCACAAGGACGGCATCAAGATAATGTACCAGAACGTGCCGGTGCCGACGGTCACGGCGGCGTTCGGCGGCGGCTATGTCGGTGCCCAGCAGGAGCAGCAGGGCCGCGCGCTTGGCGCCGAGGCGGTCAAGCTGGCCGGGCTCAAGGCCGGCGACAAGGCAATCATGATCGGCCCGTTCGAGAACGAGAGCCGCGGCGCGCGAGAACGCGGCACTGTCGCTGCCCTCAAGGAAGCGGGCGTCGAGGTCATACAACTCTCCTCGCCACCGAGCGGCGAATGGGCTTCCGACCCAAATCTGGCCCTTCCGGTGATCACCGCGGCACTGCTCAACAATCCCGACGTCAAGGCGGTTGGCTATCCCGGCGGACAGATGCTGGGCAACGTCCCGACTTACATGCAGGCGGCGGGCAGGAAGCCGGGCGATATCTTCAACTTCGGCTTCGACACCAGCCCGCAGATCGTCGAGGGCTTCAAGGGCGGCTGGGTGCAGCTGACGGCCGACCAGCAGCCGTTCCTGCAAGGCTATCTGCCGATCCTCAGCCTCTGCCAGCAGGTAGTGCTCGGCCTTGCGCCGATGAATGTCGATACCGGCGCCGGCTTCGTCACGCCGCAGAATTACGAGATCGTCGCCGAGCTCGCCAAGCAGGCGTTGCGCTGACCTCCCAAGCCGTCGGCCGGGATCGAGCCCGGCCGGCGGGACCGCCGGCGAAAAGGCCGGCACGCGACATCAAGCGAGGATCGCCATGGCCGAACGCATCATCGAACTGCGCGACATCAGCAAGTCCTACGGCCAGGTCTATGCGCTGGGCGGGGTCAATCTCAGCGTCGATCGCGGCGAGGTGGTCGGTCTGATCGGCGACAATGGCGCCGGCAAGTCGACGCTGATCAAGATCCTGTCCGGCGTGGTCAAACCGACCAGCGGCGAGATTCTCGTCCGCGGCAAGCCGGTGACCGGATGGAGCCCTGCGCGCTCGCGCGACGCCGGCATCGAAACGGTGTTCCAGGACCGGGCGCTCGCCGTGCAGCAGACGATCGTGCGCAATATCTTCATGGGCCGCGAGCTCACCGGCTGGCTTGGCTGGCTGAAGGTCAACAAGGAGATTGCGGAGGCGAGCCGGCTGATGCGCGAGATCGGCTTCACCTCGAAAGTGTTCACGCCACAGTCGATCGTCGGCCAGCTCTCGGGCGGCGAACGCCAGGGCGTGGCGATCGCGCGGGCCATCTATAAGAAGGCGGAGCTGATAGTCCTCGACGAACCGACGACCGCGCTATCGCTGACCGAGACCGCCAAGGTCTTCCACTTCGTGCGCCAGGTGCGGGCGAGCGGTCGCTCGATCCTGTTCATCGGCCACAACATCCACCACGTCTTCGATATCGCCGATCGCTTCGTGGTGCTGGACCGCGGCAAGGTCGCGCTCAGCGCCGACCGCAGCGAGGTCAAATCGGCCGAGGACCTGATCAATTTCATGGAAGACGTCGCCCACCCCAGCGGATTGCCGGGGTTGCACGACGCGGGCGATGCGGAGAGGGCGGCACGATGAGCAAGACCATGGAACCCGATCTGCAGAGCCCCCTCGGCGGCACGCATAATGAGGCCGCCGGGAAAGAGTGGAGACACCCGTCCGACAACTGGCTGCGCGGGTTCATCCTCGACAACCGCGCCGCGCTCGGCACGCTTGCCGTGTTCATCGTCATGATGGCGGTGTTCATGATCGCCAACCCGATCGTGTTCACCACCTGGTATCTTTACAGCTCCGTGCTGACCACGCTGCCGGTGGCGCTGTTCGTGGTGGTGCCGCTGGTCTTCGTCGTCACCTGCGGCGAGATCGACCTGTCGTTTCCGGCGACGATGGGCTTTGCCTCATGGGTCTTCGCGCTGGTCGTGCAGGCCGGCTACGACCCGTTCCTCGGCATCGCCGCCGCAATGGTCACCGGCATGCTGCTCGGCTTCCTGGTCGGCTCGCTGGTCGTCTATGGCGGGCTGTCGTCGCTGATCGCCACGCTCGGCATGAACTTCCTGCTGCGCGGCCTGATCCAGATCATCAACGAGGGCAGGTCGACGGCGCTGACCGGCCTTGCCGACAGCTGGGCCTACAAGATCTTCTCCAGCCAGGTTTACGGCATTCCGGTGCAAATCTTCTGGGCCATCGCCTTCGTCGTGCTGTCGGCGCTGCTCTACAACCGCCATCGCTTCGGCGCGCAGGTCAAGGTGGTCGGCGACAATCCCGACAGCGCCCAGCAGATGGGTATCGACGTCAAGCGCGTCAGGGTGAAGGTGTTCGTCTTCGTCGGCATCGGCGCGGCAATCGCCGGCACGTTCTCGGTGATGATCAACTTCACCTGGTGGCCGACGGCGGGCGACGGATACCTGCTGCCGGTGCTGGCATCGGTGTTCGTCGGCGGCACTCCGACCTGGGGCGGCATCGGCACCGTCGTCGGCGGCGCGATCGGCGCGGTCACCGTCTCCTTCATCCAGACCGGCGTCGTCGCGGCGGGCCTGAGCGGCTTCTACGTCCAGTTCTTCAACGGCCTGATCATCATCCTGTCGCTGCTCGGCCATAAGTGGAACCAGGCGCGGTATCGCTAGTGGTATCGACCTAACATAAGAGTCCGGCTTGGGATTCCCTTTCTGGCGCATGCGCACAGGAATATCCTTCGTTGCGCGAATTATGCAGACACCTCATCAGGCCGTTCCCTATTAGGGCTTGACACTGGCGGCTTTCATGAGTCGCGCCGTAGCTTCACTCTCGCTTTCCACGAAACGCACAAACTCGGGCTGCGTCATGCTCATTGGCTCGCCTCCGTGTTTAGCGATCCACTCGCGCAGGTCCGGTCCAGTGAGCACGCGCCCGATGTCGTTCGAAAGCTTCTCAACCACGCCGGTCGGAGAGCCAGCCGGCGCCCACATTCCATACCAGATCGGGAAGTCGAAGCTGACGACGCTCGCCTCCGCGATTGTCGGTACCTCCGGGAGCAAGGTCGAGCGCCGAGCGGTACTCACGCCTAGCGCAACGAGTGTGCCGTCGTGAATGTGGGGCAGGGCAAGAGAGATTGGCACCAAATAGTAAGTGAAGCGCATCGCTATCGCGTTGGCGATCGTATCGGCGTTCGAATCATTCGGCGAGGGAGGCACATGCAGCGCCTTGATTCCCGCCGCTTGATTGAATTTCTCGACTCCAACATGTGTGCCGGTGCCTATACCGGTGGATCCAAATTTGAGCTCACCTGGCTTCGCCCTCGCCGCCGCAATGAGTCCGCCGACGGTGGTGACACCAGTCGCCTTGCCTGCCACGAGTACGTAGGCTTGCCTCGTGAGCGGAATGATCGGAATGAAATCCTTCAACGGGTCATACGGGAGGTCTTTCAAGAGCGCCGCACTGTATGCCTGAGCGTTGGTGTTTATCAGCAGCGTGTAGCCGTCGGCCGGTGACTTCGCGACCTGGGCAGGGCCCGCAGTGGCTCCCGCACCTGGGATGTTCTCCACTGTCACCGGTTGGCCCCACAGCTCAGAAAGCTTCGGGGCCAGGGCGCGGGCCAACAGATCAGGCCCGCCGCCCGCCCCGAACGGCTCAATGATGCGTACCGGCTTGGCCGGATAGTCTCGTGCGGACGCGGCCAGATTTGTTGCGCTTCTCATCGTGTCCTCATGTGCCTCGGCACAGCCAACGAGAAATAGCAAAGAGCAACGCAATTGATCGAAGCGTCAGTCCCATAAGATTTCTCCTTGTGTGACTCAAAAAGCTACCTACTGGTATCGGCCCAACATAGCCTAACATAAGAATCCGGCTTGGGATTCCCTTCGGCGAAAGCGAATGCGAGTCTGGCGCGTGCGCACAGGAATATCCTTCACCGTTTCGCCGACCGATCGCCAGCGACTGATGGCTGTCGTAAAAGACCGCAATGCGCCGCAAAAGCATGTTTGGCGCGCCGAAATCATCCTGTTGAGCGCCAACGGCGTCGGCACCGTCGAGACCATGCGGCAGACCGGCAAGTCCAAGACCTGCGTGTGGCGCTGGCAGGAACGCTTTGCCGAGGAAGGCCTCGAAGGGCTGTTGCGCGACAAGACGCGACCTTGCAAGCGATTGTACCCTATTTGTTCTGGGGGTGCCAGACAATTTTCCACATGCCTCACACCCCGGTGACAAACCCGTCCAGCACGCGTTTCTGGCCGGCCTTGTCGAAGTCGATGGTCAGCTTGTTGCCTTCGATGGCGGAAATGTTGCCGTTGCCGAATTTCTGGTGGAAGACGCGGTCGCCGACGCTGAAGGGGGACGGCGTGTCGGCGACGGATTTGGCGACCAGCTCGCCGTCGATTGTGCGCCCCTTGACCGAGGTGCGGCCGGCGCCGTAGCCGGAGTCGGTTTCGCCGTAGCCGATGCGCTCGACCTGGTGGCCGGAGCGCGTGCCCCAATTGCGGTCGGTCGCCTCGGTGCGGTTGGCTTGAGCACGCTGCCAGCCCGGCGTCGCATAGGTGCTGGAGAAAGCGCCGGATTTCTCGGCGCCGTTATTGCCGCCGATGTTGTCGAAGCGCGATGCTCCATAGGGGTTCTGCCTGCCTGCCCCTTGGCCGCCACGACCGGAGGCGAACGAGCCGCCACCATAGGCATTGCCGTAGCCGCCATAGGAGTTGCCGCTCTCGGAAACTTCGACATGGGCTTCCGGCAGTTCGTCGAGGAAGCGCGACGGGATGGTTGACTGCCAGAGGCCGTGGATGCGGCGGTTGGAGACGAACCAGATGTGCAGGTTCTTCTTGGCGCGGGTCAGGCCGACATAGGCGAGGCGGCGTTCCTCCTCCAGCCCGGAGCGGCCACCCTCGTCGAGGGAACGCTGGTGCGGAAAAAGACCTTCCTCCCAACCAGGGAGAAAAACGGTTTCGAATTCGAGGCCCTTGGCCGAATGCAGCGTCATGATGTTGACGGCGTCGAGCTCGGCGTTCTGCTCGGCGTCCATCACCAGCGCGACATGTTCGAGGAAGGAGCGCAGCGATTCATACTCCTCCATGGAGCGGATCAACTCCTTGAGGTTCTCGAGGCGGCCGGGCGCTTCAACCGAGCGGTCGTTCTTCCACATGTCGGTGTAGCCGCTCTCCTCCAGAATGGTCTCGGCGAGCTCGGTGTGCGGCGTGGTTTCCAGCGCCTTCTGCCAGCGCTCGAAATTGGCCGATACCTCGCGCAGTGCGGCGCGCGGCTTCGGCTTCAGCTCGTCGCTTTCGGCGAGTTTTGCCGCCGCCTCCGACATCGGGATGCGCAGCGCCCGTGCGGTGTCGTGGATCTGGCGGATGGTGGCCTCGCCAAGGCCGCGCTTCGGCACGTTGACGATGCGCTCGAAGGCGAGGTCGTCGGCGCCTTGTGCGACGACGCGGAAGAAGGCCAGCGCATCGCGGATTTCGAGGCGCTCGTAGAAGCGCGGGCCGCCGATGACGCGGTAGTTGAGGCCGAGCGTGACGAAGCGGTCCTCGAATTCGCGCATCTGGAAGGACGCGCGGACGAGGATCGCCATGTCGTTGAGATTGTGCTTCTGGCGCTGGTAGGCCTCGATGGTCTCGCCGACGGCGCGGGCCTCCTCTTCGGAATCCCAGGCGGCATGGACATGCACCTTCTCGTCGTCCTCGGCGATCTTTTCGGTGAACAGCGTCTTGCCGAAGCGGCCCTCATTGTGGGCGATGAGGTGGGAGGCGGTGCCGAGGATGTGCGCGGTCGAGCGATAGTTGCGCTCCAGCCGGATGATGGTGGCGCCGGGAAAATCCTTGTCGAAGCGCAGGATGTTGTCGACCTCGGCGCCGCGCCAGCCATAGATCGACTGGTCGTCGTCGCCGACGCAGCAGATATTTACGGTGGACAGGCGCGGGCTTTCCTCCCCCTTGAGGGGAGGGTGGCCGGGCGAAGCCCGGTCGGGTGGGGTCCGTGCGGCAGTGCTCGACCTACCGGCGGCAGTGCTCGACGCTCTAGCGGTGCCTTCTGCGGCAACCCCCTCCGCCCGCTTCGCGGGCACCTCCCCCTCAAGGGGGGAGGATTGCGGCCGCTGCGCCAGCAGCCGCAGCCACATGTACTGGGCGGTGTTGGTGTCCTGATACTCGTCAACGAGGATGTAGCGAAAGCGCTTGTGGTATTCCTTCAGCACGTCCGGATTGGCGCGGAAGATGCGGATCGGATGGCACAGGAGATCGCCGAAGTCGCAAGCGTTCAGCGTTTTCAGCCGCTCCTGATAGGCCTTGTAGAGCTCGCGGCCCTTGCCGTTGGCGAAGGCACGGGCATCGCCCTCGGGGATGTCGGCGGGGCCAAGGCCCTTGTTCTTCCAGCCGTCGATCATCTGGGCGAACTGCTTGGCCGGCCAGCGCTTGTCGTCCAGCCCTTCGGCCTGGATAAGCTGCTTGATCAGGCGCACCACGTCGTCGGTGTCGAGAATGGTGAAGTCGGATTTGAGCCCGGCCAGCTCGGCATGTCGGCGCAGCAGCTTCACTCCAATCGAGTGGAAGGTGCCGAGCCACGGCATGCCCTCGACATTGCCTTCGCCGATCAACAGGCCGATGCGCTGCTTCATCTCGCGCGCCGCCTTGTTGGTGAAGGTGACGGCGAGGATCTGCGAGGGGAAAGCCTTGCCGGTGGCAAGGATGTGGGCGATGCGGGTGGTCAGGACGCGCGTTTTGCCAGTGCCGGCGCCGGCCAGCACCAGCACCGGGCCTTCGGTGGTTTCCACCGCCAGCCGCTGCTCGGGGTTGAGGCCGTTGAGATAATCGGGCGCGTTGTTCTGGTTGCTGCGGGCAGCCATGGCGCGCGCGGCAATGCCCGACGGGGCCACGGGCCGCGCGTTCGGTTCGTCAAAAAAGGGCATGTCTTCCGAAAAGCCGGACATCTCCCCCGAATGTAGTGATTCGGCAGCGAAAGGCCAGAAGTGTCTCCGTTTTGTTCTCTGTCCAGTCGGTAGACTCACAATCTGAATGGGTCTGCTAACCAAAACGCCGGGCTTGCGATGGGCCGGCACCGTAAAACGCCGAGCTTGCTTGACAGGGGAAGCGGGCCGGAGAAAGTTGCGTGGGGGCAGGAACGCAATGCGGGGTTGCCCATGGACGCGTCGCGGAGCGCACCAGTCGAAGGAGCACCGTCTTGGCTGTGGTCATCACCTCCCTGATCCTTTTCCTCATCGGCCTGGCGATTGGCGGCGGCGGCATCTGGCTCGTGACGCTGGGCGGCAGCTGGTACTACGTCATCGTCGGTCTAGCTTTCCTTGTCGCGGCCTGGCTGCTCTACAGGCGCAGATCCACGGCGCTGTGGCTCTACGCGGCGATCGTGCTCGGCACGCTCGCCTGGGCGGTCTGGGAGACCGGCTTCGACTGGTGGGAGCTCGGCCCGCGCGGCGGCATCATCGTGCTTGTCGCGCTATGGCTGTTGACGCCATGGGCGCGGCGCGGGCTTACCGGTCCCGACGGACGCGCGCCGCTGATCCTCGCCGTGCTGGCCTCGCTTGCGGTCGCCGGCTATTCGATGACGACCGATCCAAAGGATATTGCGGGTGAACTCAACACCGACAAGGTGACGCCGACGGCCGATCTCGGCGGCAACGTGCCGGCTGGCGAATGGCACTATTACGGTCGCACGCAATATGGCCAGCGCTATTCGCCGCTCGACCAGATCACCGCCGAAAACGTTGCCAATCTGCAGCCGGCCTGGACCTATCGCACCGGCGACGTGAAAGGGCCCGACGACATCGGCGAGACGACCTATCAGGTGACGCCGCTAAAAATCGGCGACACGCTCTACATCTGCACGCCGCATAATTTCGCCATCGCCATCGATGCCGCGAGCGGTAAGGAGAAATGGCGCTTCGATCCGCAGGTCAAGCTCAACAAGGACCGCCAGCACCAGACCTGCCGCGGCGTGTCCTATTATGCCGATGCCAAGGTCGCCGCCGGCCAGCCCTGCGCCACACGCATCTACCTGCCGACATCCGACGCCCGGCTGATCGCGCTCGATGCGGCGAATGGCCAGGTCTGCCCGACTTTCGCCGAAGGCGGCACGCTGAACCTGCTCGCCAACATGCCATATCCGAAGCCGGGCTATTATTATTCGACCTCGGCGCCGCTGATCGTCGCCAACAAGATCATCGTCGGCGGCGCGGTCAACGACAATTATTCGACGCAGGAGCCGTCCGGGGTCATCCGTGCCTACGATGCCGACACCGGCGCGCTGTTGTGGAATTGGGATTCCGGCAATCCGGATCAGACGACGCCGCTGCCGCCGGACCAGACCTACACCAACAACTCACCCAACATGTGGTCGACGGCGAGCGTCGACGAGAAGCTCGGGCTGCTTTATGTGCCGCTCGGCAACAAGACGCCGGACCAACTCGGTGCCGGACGCAGTGCCAATGACGAGAAATTCTCCTCTTCGATCACCGCGCTCGATCTCAACAGCGGACAATTGCGCTGGGTGCGGCAGACCGTGCACCACGATCTCTGGGACATGGACGTGCCGGCGCAGCCGACGCTGGTCGACATCACCACGGAAAGTGGCGTGGTGCCGGCGCTGGTCGGGCCGACCAAGCAGGGCGACCTCTATGTGCTCGACCGGCGCAGCGGCGAGCCGATCGTTCCGGTCAAGGAAGTGCCGGCGCCGGGCGGCGCGATCGAAGGCGACCATACCTCGCCGACGCAGCCGGTCTCGGACCTGAGCTTCAGTCCGAAACCGCTGACCGGCGCGGACATGTGGGGCATTACCATGTTCGACCAGTTGGCCTGCCGGATCGAGCTTCGGAAGTTGCGCTATGAGGGCCGCTATACGCCGCCGTCGCTGCAGGGCTCGCTGATCTACCCCGGCAATTTCGGCACCTTCAACTGGGGCGGCGTGGCAGTCGATCCGGTCCGGCAGGTGATGTTCGGCATGCCGACATACCTGGCGTTCATCTCCAAGCTGGTGCCGCGCGCCGACGTGCCGCCGCCCGGCGACACCAAGGGCAGCGAACAGGGCCTGAACCGCAATGACGGTGCGCCTTACGCAGTCATATTGAAGCCGTTCCTGTCGCCGCTCGGCATTCCCTGCCAGGCGCCGCCCTGGGGCTATGTGGCGGGTGCCGACCTTCGGACCGGAAAGATCGTCTACAAGCATCGCAACGGCACCGTCTACGACATGACGCCATTGCCGCTGCCATTCAAGGTCGGCGTGCCCGGCATTGGCGGGCCGATGATCACTGCCGGCGGCGTCGCCTTCCTCGGTGCGGCGGTCGATGACTATGTGCGCGCTTATGACCTGACAACCGGCAAACAGCTCTGGCAGGCGCGGCTGCCGGCGGGCGGGCAGTCGACACCGATGACCTACACGGTAGCCGACGGGCGCCAGTTGGTCGTCATCGTTGCCGGCGGCCACGGCTCGGTCGGTACCAAGCCGGGCGACTATGTGATGGCCTATACGCTGCCGAAATAGAGAAGTTCCTTCAGAGCCCGAGATGCCCTTTCAGGTCGGGTACCGATGCAAGTACCTCACTGGTCAGCTGCGGGCCGGCGGCTGTCTCGGCCTGCTGGACCAGCATCGTGCCGGCCTGGCTGATCTGTGCGAGCGTGAGGCCTGATGCCTTGAGTATGGCGACGCCGTTGATCAGCGCGCCGGTCTTTTCGCCGAGAGCGCCACCGAGCGCGCCCTCCAGCGAGGACAGCAGGCCACCACCGGAAGCTGCGCCGGGAGCCATGACATCATATTGCTTGGCCAGGGCGTCGGCTCCCGGGATCTTGCCGAAGAAGCTGGACAGAGTCGTGCCTTCCGCTTCGTGTTCGAGCACCGAGAAAATCGTGCCGGCGATCTTTTCCGTCAAAGCCTGGTTGAGACCGGATTTCTGGGAGACGGTGTTGATGATGTCCTGAACGTCCATGACCTTTCCTCAGGCTTTGGTGTTTGCGGCCGGGTGCCGGTTGGCGCGGATCTTGATCAACGATCGTTTGAATGCGGTGAAGGCAGTGAACCGCAGCGCCAGCAAAGCCATAGCGGCGAGGGCGAACCCACTTGCCAGAAGCGGGGAGGGAAAGGTCATGGGCGTAATTCCTTCGTCGTCAATCAGGCATTCTTTCCTCGCCAAATGGCGCGAGCGAGGCCTAGCCTGGTAAGTTTGTTTTATATGGTGGTGCGTGCATTTAGCATTGCCACAAAGGACCAAAATTTAACGACAGTGGGGCGCGCGGCATCACGGCCCTCGTGCAGGGACTTATGGCAGCCTCACTCAGCCGTGACTGGACCAGACAAGCTTCGGCTCTATGTTGCCGCGGGGGGCCGACGAGGAGCGCGCCATGACAACACCTGCCGGACCCACTGCCGCCGAGCCTGTCATTACCCAGGCGATGATCGATGCCTATGACGAATACACGCATCTGACGCTCGACCGGCGGCGCTTCATGGAGCAATTGACCAGGCTTGCCGGATCGGGTGCGGCAGCTGCCGCGATCGCGCCGCTGCTGGCGGCGAACTCGGCCCAGGCGGCAATCGTCGCGGAAGACGATCCGCGTGTGAAAGGCGAGGACATCAGCTATCCCGGCAGCGGCGGCGAGATGAAGGGCTATCTGGTCAGGCCGGCGGACCAGACCGGCAAGCTTGGCACCGTCATCGTGGTGCACGAGAACAGGGGTCTCAACCCGCATATTCGTGATGTGGCGCGGCGCGCGGCGCTGGAAGGGTTCGTGGCGCTTGCGCCGGACTTCATGACACCGCTCGGCGGCACGCCGGACGATGAAAACAGGGCACGTGACCTGTTTTCCCAGCTCGATCCAGCACAGGTCGCCGCCAATGCCGTGGCAACCGTCGCCTATCTCAAAGGCTACAAGGACGGCAACGGCAAGGTCGGCGCCGTCGGCTTCTGCTGGGGCGGCGGCACGGTGAACATGCTGGCCGTCAACGCGCCGGACCTCGCCGCCGCCGTCGCCTATTACGGCATGCAGCCAAAGGCCGAGGACGTGCCGAAGATCAAGGCCGCGCTCATGCTGCATTATGCCGGGCTCGACACCCGCACCAATGCCGGCATCGATGCCTTCAAGAAGGCACTCGACGCGGCTCATGTCGAATACTCGGTCTATGTCTATGAAGGCGCCAACCATGCCTTCAACAACGACACGTCGGCGGCCCGCTACGACAAGAAGGCGGCTGACCTCGCCTGGGGCCGGACGATCGCTTTCCTCAAGGAGAAGCTGGTCTGATCAGGTGGGCGCCGGCGCCGGTTTGTGAAGGGCGACGCCGGCCACCACCAGCGCGATGCCGATGCAGTCGGTGAGGCTCGGCACCTGCCGCAGCACAATGACGCCGATCAACGTCGCGGTGACCGGCAGCAAAGACAGCATCAGCGCGAAGCTGGAGCGCGGCAGCCGCGACATGGCAAGCTGGTCGCAAATATAGGGAATGACCGACGAGCAGATGCCGACGCCGACCCCCGCAAGCAGCAGCGGCGGCGCCGAGAAAGCCGGCAGAGCATCGGCGAAACCGATCGGCAGAACGACGAGAAGGGCGACCGCCATGGCGGCACCCAGCCCGGCGATGCCATCGCCGGCGCCGCCGCGTGCGACGCGGTGGCCGAGCACGATGTAGCCAACGAACAGCGCGCCGTTGAGGAAGGCCCAGAACAGGCCGACGGGATCGCTCGACCATTTGACGTCGATCAGCAACAGGGTGCCGGCGACAGCGATTGCGAGGGCGGCGAGATTGCGCGGGCTTCTGAGGCCAACAAGCGCAACGCCGATGGTGCCGACGAATTCGATCGCCGCCACCAGCGAGATCGGCAGCCGGTCGAGCGCCAGGTAAAACGAGCAATTCATCACCCCAAGGCAGACGCCGAAAGCCACAAGCAACAACCGCGTCGAGCGATCGGCGCGGGCGAAGACCGCCCATGGCCGGGTCAATGGGGCAAAGACGAGTGCCGCGGTGGCGATGCGCAGCCAAGCCATGCCCAGCACGCCGACATGCGGGAACAGCAGCACCGCCAAGGCTGGTCCGAGATAGTGGAACACGGCGCTGACGCCGAACCAGAGATGCGGCGGGACCGCGTTTGCCAAGGCAAAGGCGGGGCCGGTGAGTGCCGGACTTGCTGCGGGGGCTTGCGTCCGATCTTCCATGGGGTCAGTATCGCAGGCGATTTTTGCCATTGATATGGATGATGGCCGGGCATTGCAGCCATTTCCTTTCCGAAAGCAAGGAGTATTCCGCTGAAACGCCTTCGAAATGAAAATAGCGATCTGGATGCGGCGGACCTGAAAATCCTGCGCCTGCTGGAAAAGGACGCGCGCACCAGCACCGCCGAACTGGCGCGGTCGGTCGGCCTGTCGGCGCCGAGCGTTGCCGAGCGCATCAAGCGGCTGCAGGAAAGCGGTGTGATCGAGGCCTATACGGTGCGTATCAATCCGGCCGCGCTCGGCATGAAGCTGTCGGCATGGCTGCGCATCAGGCCGGTGCCGGGGCAACTGGCTGTCGTGGCCGAAATCATCCGCGACCTACCGGAAATCGCCCAATGCGACCGGGTCACCGGTGAAGACTGTTTCATCGCGCTGGCGCATGTCGCCTCGGTGGCCGAGCTCGAGCGGGTGATCGACCGGATCATTCCGTTCGCGATGACCAATACGGCGATCATCCAGTCGTCGCCGGTGGTGCCGCGATCGCCGCTGGGGCCGGTGAAGCGCCAGCCTTGACGCTTGGGATCGTTCGTCAGCACATCATCAGAAATGCAAACCGGACGGCCGGTCTGTTTCTTCCCCCACTGTTCAGGCGTGGCCGCGTTTCATCCGCGCCTGCTTCAGGATGGCGCGCCAGCGGATCATGGCGAAGGGGATCGGCTCGTTGTTGTTGGCGATGTGGAAGATCTCGTTATTGAGGTTCTTCAGCGAGCGCCAGAAATCATAGTCGGTGATGCGTGGATCAGCCGCCAGCCTGTCCGCCTCGACCTTGATATCGGTTTTCATGCACGTTCCCCGAACCGCTGCTGCTCCGCCGCCCGTATCGCAATTCGATGCGGACGGTTTTCCAACGCCGCGCTGAGTCGTTCAACGTCTCAATTCGGCTTGTTCACGTTAAAACCTCGGTAAGGTTAACGGCGGTTGGACCGTGGTTCAAGCCGGCTTACGACGAATACCGATCGAGCGGCCGGCGCGCTCCGGCATCGGCAGGGCGGCATGGGCGGCGCGCATCGCTTCCACCCTGGCCAGGACGTCGGCGGGGAAGGGCGCGACCTTCGGGCCAGCCATGTCGACGTGCAGCGACAGCGTTTCGGATGTGGCGGCAAGCCAGCCGTCTAGATGGCGGATTTCCTGATAGGCCCTCAGCCGCTTGTCGTCATGGTCGAGGAGTTGGAACGAGACCGTGACCTTGTGGTCGAGATGCAACTCCTGGAGGTAGCAGACATGGACTTCCGCGGTGTAGATGGTCAGCCGCCGTTCCCTAACATAGTCCGGCCCCATCCCCATCATCTCGAATGCTTCGTCGGAGCACCGGTCGAACAGCACGTTGTAATAGGCCATGTTGAGATGGCCGTTGTAGTCGATCCAGGCCTCCTCGATGTCCATGGCGCGAGAGACGAAAGGGGCGGGGATGGGCATCGGAAACTTCCTTCTCGTCATGCCGGGGTGAGCGTGGACTGGACAGAGCGTGGTTGGTGAGACTACGCATCCCTAGATGCAGAACAAGGGTGGACGCTGGTCCATTCGCGGAGGAATCGATGGCTCTAAGCGACCTCAATCCGGTCGAGCGCAACGAAGAAGGCATTGCCGCCGTACTCGGCATCCTCAAGCAGCGGCTCGGCGAGCGATTCCAGACCGGCCAGGCGATCCGCGCCCAGCACGCGCACACCACGACCTATATCCCGACGCAGGCGCCGGACGGTGTCGCCTTTGCCGAGACGACGGAGGAAGTGCAGGAGATCGTGCGCGCATGCGCGGCGCATCGCGTGCCGGTGATTGCCTTCGGCGTTGGCTCTTCGCTGGAAGGCCACACCAATGCGCCGGGCGGCGGCATCTCGCTCGATACGTCACGCATGAACCGCATCATTGCGGTCAATCCGCAGGACCTCGACTGCACCGTCGAGCCCGGCGTGACGCGCGAGGATCTGAACCGGCACCTGCGCGACACCGGCCTGTTCTTTCCGATCGACCCGGGCGCCAACGCCTCGCTCGGCGGCATGGCGGCGACGCGGGCGTCGGGCACCAACGCGGTGCGCTACGGCACGATGCGCGAGAACGTCCTGTCGCTGACGGCGGTGATGGCCGACGGGGAAGCAGTGACGACCGGCAAGCGCGCCAAGAAAAGCTCGGCCGGCTATGATCTGACGCGGCTGCTGATCGGTTCGGAGGGCACGCTCGGCATCATCACCCAGCTGACCTTGAAGCTGCAGGGCATTCCACAGGCGATTTCAGGCGGCGTCTGCCCGTTTCCCAGCCTCGAGGCGGCGTGCAACGCGGTGATCGCGACCATCCAGATGGGCATTCCGGTGGCGCGCATCGAACTGGTCAACGCGCTGCAGATGCGGGCGATGAAGACCTATTCGAAGCTCGACTATCCGGAGAGTCCCTGCCTGTTCGTCGAATTCCACGGCAGCGATGCCGGCGTCGCCGAGCAGGCCGAGACCTTCGGCATGATCGCCGAGGAAAATGGCGGCGGTCCGTTCCTGTGGACCAGCGTCGCCGAAGAGCGAACGAAATTGTGGAAGGCCAGGCACGATGCCTACTGGTCGTCGCTGACGCTGCGGCCGGGCGCCAAGGGCCTGTCGACCGATGTCTGCGTGCCGATCTCGCGCTTTGCCGAATGCGTCACCGAGACCGAGGCGGATATCGCGGAGATGGGCCTGATCGCGCCGATCGTCGGTCATGCCGGCGACGGCAATTTCCATGTGCTGGTGCTGATGGACGTGGACGATCCGAAAGAGATCGCGCTGGCGGAAGAATTCGTGGCGCGGCTCAATATGCGCGCCATCGCCATGGACGGCACCTGCACCGGCGAGCATGGCATAGGGCAGGGCAAGATCGGCTTCCTGCGGCATGAGCTCGGCCATGGCGTCGACATCATGCGCACGATCAAGCAGGCGCTCGATCCGCTGAACATCATGAACCCGGGGAAGATACTGCCGGGCGTGGGGAAGTAAGGGGTATGGCCGCCCTTGAGACACTTCTGCCAATCGAGGTGCCACCGTCGTCCGCCGGTGCACCGTTGCCTCACGTCTTTGCGGATGAAGGCAAGCTGCTCATCACCTACGTCGCCAACAGGCCGGAGCCGTCATTCGATGGCACGAATCCGCGTTCGGTTTCGCCGGCAACGGATAACCAGCCCATCGCAATCCTGACGGCGGATCCTTATCTGGCACTGCAATTCGGCCCGCCGAATGACGAAGCCATCAACGGGCATCGGCTTTATGGGCTCGGGTTGAAGCCATATTCCGCGTTCGAAGTTTTCAACTCGTCCTGGATCGCTTCTCTGGAAAGGGCAAATCGGGTTCACCCATCCCATACCCCTGAGCTGTTTTCAGGCTATCGCCATTTCATCCTGACGTTTCAAGATTCGACGCTGGAATTCATCGCTAAGAGTTTCTCGACTAGTGTTCGCGAGGGAGCGGTGTTGAGCGCACTGATGGAGAGCGTTGGCCATTCTGTTCCAGCGCATCGTGTCAAACCAACTGGATTTTTCACACGGCTTTTGAGACGCGGTTGATCGCCGAGACTTCCATGTGTCTTGATCGCATCGCCGTTTGGTCGCAGACTTCGGCCCAAGAGAACCGGGAAGAAGCGGTCTTCACCAACGGAGGAGCGGTGTCATGGCGATTTCGTGCAAGGAAGAGGCTCGGGCACTGAGCGCCGACGAGCACGGTCTGGTCCAGAATCGCACCATCCGGCGGTGCAGGGTCTTGCCGACGCCGAGCTTGCCGGCCTGGTCAAGCTGCTGAGAGAGCGGCGCGACGAGGCGCAGACCGAGGCGCATCGGCGCCGACGCGAAATACGCGGCAAAGGCTCGCCGAAGGGGACTGCCGCCTCAAAGCTGATGGCGGCTCGCAGTTGAAGCTTGCAGTGCTGGCGATGGCCATGCGACGGCTCAATGGCGAGACCGAACGCCGCCGCCAACTGTTGGCGCGTGTTTCGCTGGTCGAGAATGCACGCAAGGCGCTGTCCATGAGCAAGGCGCTGCCGCGGACGGTCCCGAGTTCAACACGCGTACCGTGCACAAAGGCATGCGCGCGGTCGCCAGCCGGCGGCCAGAGAATCTGATCCGACCGATGGAACGCGGCCGGCAGCGGCAGGCGGCAAAGGTGGCGCAAGCAAAGCGCGACGCGCGCTGAGTTTTCTCGGCTACCTTCTTTTGCTCTGGAGCCAGTCTGGCGGGAATTGCCTCTTTATCGACACGCTGATGCGGGTAGAGTGCCACTGACTTTCAATCAACTATCCAGGAGTTTATGCTCGCACGCCTGTTCGTGATCTTCGGTGGGCTTCTCGTGCTGGTGCTGTGTGCGGCGCTGGTGGTGCCGTACTTTGTCGACTGGACAGGTTACCGTGCCGATTTCGAGCGCGAGGCCAGTGCCGTCCTGGGCCGCAAGGTGACCGTGCGAGGCGATGCGACGGCAAGGCTGTTGCCGTTCCCCTCGGTGACCTTTTCCAACGTCGCCGTTGCCGGTGGCCCCAACGGCCAGCCGGCGATGACCGTCGAAACCTTTTCGATGGATGCAGAACTCGCGCCATTCCTGCGCGGCGAGGTGCTGATCTTCGACATGCGGCTGGTGCGGCCGAAGGCGACGATCGACATCGCCGCCGACGGCACGGTCGACTGGACGATACGGCCGTCCTCGCCCTTCGATCCCGGCCAGATCTCCATCGAGAAGCTGACGGTGACGGAAGGACAGATCGCGCTCAGCCACGCCGCCGGCGGGCGCAGCCATCTTATTTCCGAGATCAACTCGACGATCTCGGCCAAGTCGCTGGCCGGCCCCTGGCGGCTGGACGGCTCGCTGTTGCTGGACGGGTTGCGGACCACGATCGCCGCTTCCACCGGCAAGGCCGAACCGGACGGGCAAATGCGGCTCAGGCTCAAGGCCGAGCCGGACGCCTATCCGCTGGTCATCGAGACCGACGGCAATGTGGGCCTCGTCGAGGGCGCCGCCGTCTATTCGGGCCAGTTCAAGATATCGGGCGCTGACCAGACTGCGGCGCGGCAGCTGGGCACCGGCGGCGAGGCGCTGAAAGTCAGCGCTGGCAAACCGGACCCGGGCTTCAGGCTGAACGGCAAGTTTTCGCTCGACCACCAGAAGCTCGGCGTCGACGAATTCCGCTTCGAGACGGGGCCGCGCGACAATCCCTACACCGCCGACGGCAAGGCTGCGGTCGACCTTGGGCTGAAGCCGCATTTCTCGATCGAGGCCAATGGCGCGCAGGTGCAGTTCGACGAGGCGGTGGGGGCGGCGGCCGGTGCCGGATTGACGCTGTCCGAGCGGGTGGCGGCGCTGAAGCAGGCGCTGCTCGATCTGCCGAAGCCGACCATACCGGGCACGGTCGAGGTGAAACTGCCGGCGGTGGTGGCAGGCGATACCACCGTTCGCGACGTGCACCTGTCCGCCGAGCCAGCCGAGGGCGGCTGGGCGGTAAAATCGCTGGCCGCCACGCTGCCCGGCCGCGCCAAGCTGGAAGCCACCGGCATGGTCAGCGTCGAGGACCATTTCGGTTTCACCGGATCGCTGCTTCTGGCGGTGGCGCAGCCCTCCGGCTTTGCCGCATGGCTGTCGAAGAACGTCGACGAGGCGATCCGCCGCTTACCGGCCGCCGGCTTCAAGGCCAAGGTGGATTTGAGCGAGAAGCACCAGGCCTTCAGCGATCTCGAACTCATCCTCGGCAAGGCGAAGTTCTCCGGCCGCATCGATTCCAGCCAGCCCGACGACACCCGTCCATCGGTGCTGATGCAACTGGAAGGTGGCGAACTCGATGTCGATGGGCTCGCCGCCTTCGCCTCGATCTTCGTCAGCGACAAGGGCGCCAACCGCTTTTCCGACCGCGACCTCGATTTCCAGATCAAGGCCGGGCCGGTCAGCGCCGGCGGGTTGACCGCCGATAGCGTCGACACCGCGCTTAGATTGCGCGATGGGCTGCTTGAGATCGATCGCCTGTCGGTCGGCGGACTTGCCGGCGCCTCGATCAGCGCTACCGGCCGGATCAAGGATTTCCCGGCGAGCCCGACCGGTAAGCTCGACGCCTCGGTGGTCGCCGTCGACCTCAAGCCGCTGATCGACGTCGCCGTCCGGCATTATCCGGATAATGCGGTGCTGAAGGGGCTGGCGGAGCGTGCTGCTGCCTATCCCGAGTTGTTCCAGGATGCGCGTATCGACGCGGTCACGAGTGCCGCAGACAATGGCGACGGTACGACCGGACTGGCAATGAGCGCACAGGGCAAGGCCGGTGGCTCGGCCTTTTCGGCGTCGTTGTCCGGCAAAGGGGCGCTCGACCGGCCTCTCGAAGCGCCGGTGACGCTGACCTTCAACGCAAGGAACGCCGACGCCACCGCGCTGCTGGCGCTTTACGGTTTGCCGGCGCTGCCACTCGGCATGCTCGGCGAGGCGACCACCGAGGTCTCGGCCAAAGGCACGCTTGGCGGTGGCCTGGCGACACGATTCAGCCTGGCCGGCAATGACTTCAAAGCTGGTTTCGACGGGACAATTGCCGACACGCCTCAAGGCGCGGCCGCCAAGGGCAAGGTCAGCATTGAAACGGCCGACATCGAGCCATGGCTGATGACGACCGGCGTCGGCCTGCCCGGCATGGGCACCGGCATGTCGACGTCGCTTGCAGCCGATGCCGATTACGGCAATGGTCTCCTGGTGCTGAGCGGCCTCAGCGGCGCCGTCAACGAAGCGGCGGTTTCCGGTGACGTAAATATCGACATCAAAGAGGGGCTGCCGCATCTTGCCGGCGCGCTGTCGCTGGACGAGCTGGACCTCGATCCGATGGCGGTGATGCTGTTCGGCGACCAGGCCTTCCTTGTCAATGACAGGACCTGGCCGACGGCACCGTTCAGCCAGAAATCCAGTCTGCCATTTACCGCCGATCTCGATCTGACGGCGGCGTCGCTTGCCGCCGGCCCGCTTGCCACCGCCTATGACGCTGCGTTGTCGCTGCAGCTCGACCAGGAGGGCATCCGTGTTTCCGACCTCAAGGCAAAGTTCCTCGGCGGCGCGTTGAGTGGCCTGTTCGAGCTCAAGAACAATGACGGCACCGGGCTTTTCTCCGGTCAGATGAAACTCGCCGGCGCCGATCTGGCAGCCGTGCTGCCGGAGGCCGGCATCAGCGGAAGCGGCGAGTTCTCGACGGCGCTTTCGACCAGCGGCAAATCGGTCGACGCGATGGTTGCGGCGCTGTCCGGTTCCGGCACGGCAACGCTCAAGGGCATGACTATTGCCGGCTTCAATCCCGATGCCTTTGGCGCATTCATCGCCAAGGCCGACGCGATAGGGCGCGATATCGACGCCTCGAAGACTGCCGGCTTTGTGCCGCAGATCGCCGCGGCGGGCAGTTTTCCGGCGCAGGACACCGATATTGCCTTCACCATCGCCGGCGGCACGCTGAGGACGCCGCCGGTCAAATCCGAAAGCCCGGGCGCGACGCTGTCCGCCGACATCACCGCCGATCTGAACACCAGCACCGTCGATGCCAAGGGCGAGATCGCTTACCGGCCCGGCGACGAGGCGCTGGTCGGCTCCGAACCGATTTTGAATTTCAGCGTCGACGGGCCGTTTGGCGCCACCAAGCGGCAGTTCGACAGCGAGCCGCTGGCACAGTTCCTGACCCAGCGTGCGCTGGAAAAGGAGCAGCAGCGGGTCGAAGCCATGCAAGCCGCACTGCTCGAGAAACAAAGGCTGCGGCGTGAGGTGCGCTACTACGCTGCGCTGCAAACCGAGCGTGAAAGAGCGGCGGAGGAACTGCGCAGGCAACAGGAAGCAGCGCGGCTGAAGGCCGAAGCCGAGGCTCAGGCCCAGGCCGAAGCCGAGGCGAGGGCGCAAGCTGAAGCCAAGGCGAAAGCTGAAGCGGACGCCAAGGCACAGGCGGATGCGGAGGCGAGGGCCCAGGCTGAGGCCAAAGCGAAGGCTGAAGCGGACGCCAAGGCAAAGGCCGAAGCTGAGGCGCAGGCCCAAGCCGAAGCGGAGGCCAGGGCGCAGGCTGAAGCCAAGGCAAAGGCGGATGCAGCGGCGAAAGCCGAAGCCGAGGCCAGGGCGAAAGCCGAGGCGGCTGCAAAGGCCGAAGCGGATGCCGAAGCCAAAGCCAAGGCGGCGCAACAGGCTGCCGAGGAAGCAGCGCAGGCCGAAGAACAGCAACGCCAGAGGGCGGAAGAGGCGTTGCGGATCGCCTCGGAAGAGAAGGCAAGGCTCGACGCCGAACGCAAGGCCGCGGCGGAGCGCGCGGAACGGGCGCCACCGGCCGCAAATAACGTGCCACCGCCAGTGCAGCCCCCGCCAAAGCTCAAGTTCGATCCCTCGTCGATCGACGATCTGCTAAAATCGTTGAATGGCGGGTGACGGCGCATCCCTTATGTGTCGCGTCCAGCAAGCAAGCGCTTCAGCATCGGCTCGATCCGCCCGAGTTCGTCGAGATGAGCGGCTGACAGATCGGCGAGACTGTCGTCGGCGCGCTCGGTCAGCCGCAGCAGCACGCGGCGGTGGTCCTCCTCGTCGTGGTCCCTCGCGACCAGCCCGGCTTCGCAAAGACGGTTGACCAATTCCACTGCGCTGTGATGGCGGATGCGCAGGCGCTCCGCGAGGTCGCCAATGGTCACTGGCTCTCCGCCGGGGAACCCTTTGATTGCAAGCAGGGCCTGATGCTGGCGTGGTGTCAGGCCGGCTTCCTGCGCCTGGATCTGGCTGAATTCGAGAAAGCGGCGGATCAGGTAACGAAATTCGGACAGCCTCTGGTAGTCGGCCGGCCCGATCGTTGCGCCGCGCTTTTGTGGCTTCGAAGTGTCTGCCATCGATTCCTTTCCGACAAAGCCGCAAACGGGCCTTGAACATTTATATCGTGTTACGATACAGAGCGCACCAACATGGCTCGTGCCCGCCATCTTCGGTGGCACGGCCGGCGACCCATCCGCAAGTCGCCACGCCGCCAGAAAGCAAGGTTTGCAAATGAAGTCCGATCACGCCAACCCCGGCCATCTGCGCGATTTTACCACCGATGCCCGGGTATTGCTCATTGCCGGCATAGCGGTGGTGGTTGCGACGGCGGGGTTGTTTGCCGGCATTGCCCTTTTGAAGCTGATCCGGCTTGCCACGAACATCGCCTATTTTGGCCAGTTCACGCTCGCCGACCTGAAACTGCAGGATACGCCGCTTGGCTATGCCTCGGTATTTGTTCCGGTCATCGGGGCACTGATCATCGGTCTGATGGCTCGCTTCGGAAGCGAAAAGATTCGCGGCCATGGCATTCCCGAAGCCATCGAGGCGATCCTGCTCGGACGCTCGCGGCTCGACGCCAAGGTGGCAATCCTGAAGCCATTGTCGTCGGCGGTCTCGATCGGTACCGGCGGGCCATTCGGCGCGGAAGGGCCGATCATCATGACCGGCGGCGCCATCGGTTCGCTGATCGCGCAGATGCTGCCGGTCAGCGACAATGAACGCAAGACGCTGCTGGTGGCGGGTGCGGCGGCCGGCATGACCACCGTGTTCGGAACGCCGATCGCCGCCATCATGCCTGCGGTGGAATTGCTGCTCTTCGAATGGACGCCGCGCAGCTTCATTCCTGTGGCTATGACAATATCGCCGACATGCTGGATGGCCGCACGATAGCGACCGCCGCGCTCACCCTGTTGGTGGTGAAGGCGATCATCTGGTCGGTCGCACTCGGCTCGGGAACGTCGGGAGGTGTGCTGGCGCCGCTGCTGATCATGGGCGGAGCGATGGGCGCGGTCCTCGCCGGCTTCCTGCCGGCCGCGGATCCGGGCTTCTGGGCGCTGCTGGCGATGGCGGCGACGATGGGCGGCACCATGCGTGCGCCGCTGACCGCCACCTTCTTTGCGGTCGAACTGACCGGCAACACCCATGTCCTGGTGCCGCTGATCGCGGCGACTGCCACGGCGCATGCGGTGACCGTGCTGTTGATGAAGCGTTCGATCCTCACCGAAAAAATCGCAAGGCGAGGGCATCACCTGGTTCGCGAATACCGTGTCGATCCGTTCGCCTTGACCAGGGTGCGCGAGGTGATGACCAGCGAGGTCGAAAGCGTGCCGGCGACGATGACGCTGCATGGCGCGGCAGCGTTCCTGACGGCGCCCGAGACGCGGCATCCGAGCTTTCCGGTCGTCGATGAAGAGGGCCACGTGCTCGGCGTCATCGACCCGCCGGCGATCCTGCGCTGGAGACGCGCCGGCAAGCACCGCACGACGACACTTGGCGAACTGCTGGCCGGCAGCAAGGTCACGCTGGCCTATCCGGATGAGTATCTCGAGGGCCTCTCCGACAAGCTGCTGATGGCGAACGTGTCCCATTTGCCGGTCGTCACGCGAGAAAATGCCCGGCTGGTGGGCTATGTCGGCTGGAAGGACCTGATGCGCGTCAGATCGAAGAAACAGGCCGAAGAACGCGACCGCTCGGCTTTGCTGGGCTTCCGTATCCGGCGCAGAAAACAGGATAGCGTTGCCTGAAGGCTACAACTTGCCGCGCTTGGCCCAATCCAGCACATAGAGCCGGAGCGCCGAGGAGAGATTGGCATCGCGCGGGCGGCTCTCGTCGATTTCGGCGACAAGCGCGGCGAGCGTCAGTTTTCGCACGGCCGCGATGGCGCCCAGGTCGTCGTAAAAAGGCTTTTCGAGCGAATAGCTGGTGCGGTGGCCGCGAATGGTGACCGAGCGCTTTTCCACCGGGCTCACGAGACGATCCTACTCACACTTCAAGCATCGGATTTGTCCGAATCGCCCGAATTTTCGCGGCGATGGCCGGCGACGAATTTATCGGCCTTGTCGGCGATCAGGCGGTCGCGATCCCGGCTGGGTTTGGAACGGCCATGCAGCGCCCGGTTCTGTTCGGCCAGGCGCTCCTTCTCGGCTCGCGCCTTCTGCTTGCGTGCCTGACGGAGATTGACGATCTCGGCCATGTCACGCCGCCCGTCGGGTCACTTCTTGCGGAAGGCGTCAAGCGACACCACGTCGGCGCCCTTGGCGCCGGCGTCGGCCGCGGCAGGCTTCTTTTCCGCTTCGGCGGTTTTCTTCTTCGTCTCGGGCTTTTTCTCGGCGACGATGGCCAGCGGTTCGGGAGCAGGCTTGGCCTTTGTCTCCTGTTCCGCCGGGGTATCGGTCTTGACGTCGAATTCGAGCTCGAAGTTGACGGACGGGTCGTAAAAGCCGCGTACGGCCGAGAACGGGATTTCCAGTTTCTCCGGCACGTCGGAAAACGACAGCCCGACCTCAAAGCCGGTGTCGCTCACCTTCAGGTCCCAATACTGGAACTGGATGACGATGGTCATCTGTTCGGGATAGCGCTCGCGCAGCCGCGACGACACGCGCACGCCCGGCGCGCCGGTGAGAAAGGTGATGAAGAAATGATGGTTGCCCGGGAGACCGGTGCGCGCGACCTCGGCCAGGACCTTGCGCATGACGCCGCGCAACGCCTCCTGGGCCAGAATGTCGTAGCGGATGTGGTCGTCGGCCATGTGGCTGTCGGGTTCCGTTGAATCGTCCTGATAGCTGTAATCAAGCTTGAGCGCGGCGTAAACCGGATATAGATCGCCGGCGTGCGGAAGCGAAGCCCATTGGCGACGATTTGATCGTCAAACGGCTTTGATCGTCAAGCGCTGGCGAGCGCGCCCTGTTTGCTTGCCCGGGCCATAGGCTGCCGCTTGCCGAAGGCGCGCAGGAAGGTGCGCACGCCATTTGTCGCCGACTGCACCACCTCGTCCTCGGTCGGTGTGCCGCCGAGCATGAACGTCGTCTGCAACTCGGCATTGGCAAGCGCCATGAACTGGCGCGCTGCGACATCGGGATCGTCGATGTCAAGGAAGCCGGCATGAGCGAGGCGGGCGAAGCGGGCGGCGATCGCCGGCCATGTCCTGCCCGGTCCTTCTTCGCGCCATTCGGCGAACAACTCGGGATAGCGCCCGCCCTCGGTCTGGATCAGCTTGCGCAGGAATTTGCCGTCGCGGTTGCAGATGCAGTTGTGGTTCATCCGCACAGCAAAGGCGATGAGGTCGGCCTCGAGATCCTTCGGCTGATCGGGAAAAGTGGAAATCGTAGCAAAGATGCCGGCATTGCAACGTTCGGTGAGGTCGCGGACGATGGCAACGAAGAGTTTTTCCTTGTCGCCGTGATGATTGTAGATGGTCTGGCGGGAGACGCCGGCCTCGGCGGCAATCATGTCGATATTGGCACCGGCAAAGCTTTCGCGGCAGAAGACCGAGGCGGCGGCATCGACAATCGACATGCGCTTGGCCTCGTGGCCTCGCGGCGGGAAAATGTCAGGAGAGACGTTGGCCTTCATGCAAAACTAGATAGAGATGGTTGACGAATTAGACAAGCCTGTCTAAATTTGTGGACTTGCACGAAGGGGGTTTCGTTCCGCAGAAGAGTCGGAACTCCACGGGATGGAACGTCCTAGGGTTACACGCCGGTCCTCGGCGGCAACCAGAATTCGAAAGAGCCTGCTATCATGAACGCCAAATTCCTCCGCATTGCGGTCGTGCTCGGCCTATTGTCCGCGATCGGCCCGTTTGCCATCGACATGTATCTTCCGGCCCTGCCGTCAATCGGCGAGGATCTGCATGCCAGCACTGCCGCGGTGCAGATGAGCCTGCTGATCTTCTTTCTTTCCATGGGCTTCGGCCAGGTCGTCGTCGGACCAATCTCCGACATGGTCGGCCGCAAGCTGCCGCTCTACGGCGGCCTGGCGCTGTTCATGGTCGGCGGCGTCGGCTCGGCGCTGGCTCCCTCGATCGAATGGCTGATCGCCTTCCGTTTCCTGCAAGGGCTCGGCGCCAGCGCCGGCATGGCCGTGCCGCGTGCGATCGTGCGCGACCTGCATACCGGCACCGAGGCCGCCAAGCTGATGTCGCTGCTGATGCTGGTGTTTTCGGTGTCGCCGATCCTAGCGCCGCTGACCGGTAGCCAGATCATCGAGAATTTCGGCTGGCGCGCCGTGTTCTGGACGGTGACGGGCGCGGCCGTGCTCGCCACCATCCTGCTGGCGACCTCGCTCAAGGAGACACGGCCGGTCGAAGAGCGCGCCGGTTCGTCCTTCGGGACGGCACTTTCCGGCTACCGCTTCCTGATGGGCGACCGCAACTTCCTTGGCCTGACGGCCATCGCCGGCTTCGGCATTGCGAGCTTCTTCGTCTATCTGTCGAGCTCGTCCTTCATCCTGATCGATCATTACGGGCTGTCGCCTTCAGTCTACAGCGTGTTCTTCTCGATCAATGCGGTTGCCTTCATCGGCATGTCGCAGCTGACCGGGTTGCTGTCGGAGCGGTTCGGGCTGCAGCGCGTGGTGCGCGTCGCGGTGACCGGCTATGCGACGACGATGGTGGTGCTGTTCGCGGTGATGGCATCGGGTGTCGACCGGCTCGACGTGATGGCGGCGCTGCTGTTCATCGGCTACGGCTTTCTCGGCCTGGTCATCCCGACGACGTCGGTGCTGGCCATGGAAGAGCATGGCGAGATCGCCGGTACCGCGTCGGCGCTGATGGGCACGCTGCACTTCGCCATCGGGGCGGTCGCCATGGGCGTCGCCGGCGTGTTTTTCGACGGCACGCCGCTGCCGATGGTGGCGGGCATCACGCTCTGCGCGGCGATCTCCTTCACACTGGCCAAAATAACGCTCGGCCGCAGCCGGGACGTCGCGGAAGCGCCGGCGGAGTAAACTTCGCCTATCGAGACAAAAAGGCCGGGCGATGTTCCCGGCCTTTTCACGTTTGCGGTCCCGGTTCAAAGCAGCCTATGCCTATATGACGGGTTCAGGACATGCAGCTTCGACATCTCAAAACCTTCGTGGCGGTCGCCACCACCTCGAACATCACACGCGCCTCCGAGCGGGTTCATCTTGCCCAATCGAGCGTGACCGAACAGATCCAGGCGCTGGAAAGCGATCTGGGCACGTCGCTGTTCGACAGGTCACGGCGTGGCTTGAAGCTGACGGCGGCGGGACAACGCCTGCTGGACTACGCAAACGATCTCCTCGACCTCGCGGACGAAGCCCGTTCCGCAGTCGCCGACGCGAGCGGCACGGTTGCCGGTCGCCTGACTGTCGGCGGCCTGGAGACGCTTTGCTCGACACGCTTACCAGCTCTGCTGGCGGAATTCCATCGGCGCCATCCCGATGTGGAACTGAACCTCAGGGCGGACGATAGCAGTGGGTTGCGTGCCGGCGTGACAAGCGGGGCGCTGGACGTATCTTTCCATTTCGGAGCCGTCCCGGCGGCGGCGCCGGAGCTGCGAAGCGAGCAAGTGGCAGTAGAAGAGCTCGTCACCATAATGCCGGCAAATCACCGGTTGGCCGGATATTCTGCCATAACGCCCGACGATCTGGCTGACGAGGCCTTCCTCGTGACCCAGCCCGGTTGCGTCTATAGGCGGATGTTCGACGAAACGTTTGCCGCAATGTTGCCTGACCGTCCAAAACTCGTCGGCGAGTTCGCCAGCATGGGTGCGATACGGGGCCTTGTCGCAGCCGGTCTTGGCTGCGCGCTGGTTCCGCGTCTCGTGGCTTCTGCGGCTGACGCCAATCTCGTCGTGCTGACTTGGGTCGGAAGCAGTCCGGTGACGCCGGTCACCATGGTATGGCGCCACCGGCGCATTCAAGCGCCGGTCATGCGGCTGTTCCTCGCAATGGTTCGCGAGGTCTGGCCGTCACTAGACCAGCCGCTGGCCACCATCGACATGAAGCACGGTTCCGGTGATGAAGCCGTTGTGCATGAGGGACGTGATGGCTTGGGCAATGTCGGCTGCCTGGCCGATCCGGCCGACGAGCAGACGCTTTGCCATGGCATCCAGCGCGGCCGCCTTTCCGCTGCCGACGACGGCATCCCAAATCGGCGTGTCGACCCAGCCCGGCGAGACGACGTTGACGCGGATCGGCGCCAGTTCGACGGCAAGCGCGTAGGCGAGTGAGCCAAGTGCCCCATTAACGGCTGCCACCACCGAGCCTTTCGCCGCCGGACGATAGGCGGCGATGCCCGAGGTCAGCGTGATCGATCCCCCGGGCGTCAGACGAGGCGCGCCATGCTTGGCAAGAAGAAGCGGCCCGACGACTTTGGAATCCATCACTTTGCGCGCCACCGAGATATCCATCTCGGGAAGCAACACATAGACGCCGGTAACGTCGGCGGCGGTCGAGACGATGTGGTCGAGCGTGCCGACATCCTGGAACAGGCGCTGGACCTCGTCCTCGCTAGTGACGTCGGCTGCGATCGTCCTCAGCCCTTCGGGGTGAGGCACGCGCTGCCGTGCGGCCGACAACCGGTCCTCGGAGCGGCCGACGATCGTAACCTCGGCGCCGGCGGCAAGCTGCTGTTCGGCCAGCGACAGCCCCATGCCGGAACTGCCGCCAACGATCAGGATGCGTTCGTGTTTCGGTGTGGTTTCCTGGTTCATCTTATCTCTCCATGAGGCAGCTCGCCGGGCATGACCACACGCGGCGAGAAACTGAGGCCTTGTCCCGCAAAGGCGTGGAAGAAGGGAAACGGGAAGAAACGAATGCTGCCATCGGAGGTTCCGATGATGGGAGGCCCTTGGGCTTTCGCCTCTGAGACGCCTCAGCCTGAGACGTTGACGATGCGCGATTTTCTGTGTAGCAGCGATCATCATGAAGATCGCAATGGTTCTTGCAGTGGTAGGAAAGCGCACGGGCAGGATGGTGTAACCATCCGGCGACAGCCGTCCGTGCGCGACAAACAGGCTCCCGACGGGGCCTTTTTTTATGCCCGAAATTCTTCTTACGCCCGATTTCGGCGATGCCCCGTCAACCCATCCTCATCACGCTACGGGACAGAACCATGACAAGCGATAATTCCATTCAGCATACGAGCAACCGCATGACAGGAGCGGAGATCGTTCTCCGCGCACTCAAAGACAATGGTGTGGAGCATATTTTCGGCTATCCCGGCGCGGCCATATTGCCGATCTATGACGAGATATTCCAGCAGGACGACATCAAGCATATCCTCGTGCGCCATGAACAGGGCGCCGGCCATGCCGCCGAGGGTTATGCCCGGTCCACGGGCAAGGTCGGCGTGATGCTGGTCACGTCAGGCCCAGGCACGACAAATGCCGTGACGCCCCTGCAGGACGCGCTGATGGATTCAGTGCCGATCGTCTGTCTGTCCGGACAAGTGCCGACAACATTGATCGGCTCCGATGCCTTTCAGGAATGTGACACGATTGGAATCACGCGATCCTGCACTAAGCACAGTTCGCTCGTCAAAGACGTCAACGACCTGGCCTCGACGATCCATAGGGCATTCCACATCGCCCAGTCGGGGCGACCGGGGCCTGTTCTCGTCGACATGCCAAAGGATGTTCTGTTTGCGTCGGGCATGTACACGCCGCCTTCGGACGTTGCTGCGCTGAAAAATTATCAACCGAAGCTGCAGGGTGATATCGGCAAGATCGGCCAGGCGATAGCACTGATGGCCAATGCCAGCCGTCCCGTTATTTATGCCGGCGGCGGCATCGTCAATTCCGGCCCGGAAGCATCGAGATTGCTCCAGGAACTGGTTCAACTGACCGACTTTCCGGTCACCTCGACGCTGATGGGCCTTGGAGCTTACCCCGCCTCAGGCAAGAACTGGCTCAAGATGGTCGGCCTGCATGGTTCCTATGAGGCGAACATGGCGATGCACGATTGCGACACCATGATCTGTATCGGCGCGCGTTTCGATGACCGCGTGACCTCGCGTGTGGATGCTTTTTCGCCCAACTCCAGGAAGATCCATATCGATATAGATCCGTCCTCGATCAACAAGAACGTCCACGTCGATATCGGCATACAAGGCGATGTCGGCAATGTTCTGGGGGACATGGTTCGTCTGTGGCGCGCATTGCCTCAGAAACCGGATGGAAGCGGCCTTCAGGACTGGTGGAGAAAGATCGCCGGCTGGCGCGCGCGCAATTCATTCTCCTATGAGATGAACAAGGACGTGATCATGCCGCAATACGCGGTGCAGCGTCTCTACGCGCTGACGAAGGATCGCGACACATACATCACCACTGAAGTGGGCCAGCATCAAATGTGGGCGGCCCAATTCTACGGCTTCGAAAAGCCGAACCGCTGGATGAGTTCGGGCGGCCTTGGGACGATGGGCTACGGCCTGCCGGCGGCGCTGGGCGTGCAGATCGCACATCCGGACAGCCTCGTCATCGATATCGCCGGCGACGCATCGGTTCAGATGACCATGAAAGAGATGTCGACGGCAGTCCAGTACGACGCGCCGATCAAGATATTCATTCTGAACAACGGATATATGGGCATGGTTCGCCAGTGGCAGCAAATTCTTCACGGCAACCGCCTCGCGCATTCCTATTCCGAGGCCTTGCCCGATTTTGTCAAATTGGCCGAGGCGTTCGGAGCGGTCGGCCTGCGCTGCGACAAACCAGCCGACCTTGATGATGCGATCCAGGAAATGATCGATGTGGACCGGCCGGTGCTCCTTGACTGTCGTGTTGCCAAGCTCGCCAATTGTTTTCCGATGATCAGGACGGGCAGGGCGCACAATGAGATGCTTCTGTCACATGAGGCGACCGACGAGACCTTTGGCAGCGCGATCGAAACGATCAGCCAGGGACTGGTATGAACGCCGCGGCGCCAGGGCGTATCAGGGCGTAAAAAGCCCAGACCTGCAGTTGCACATATCGGGCGAGCCTGCAGCCGCACATATCAAAAAGGGGAGAAATGGAGGTTTCTGTTGCCAGGTACCTCCGAACCCCGCCTAGAAGTGCGAACCACTAGGGCTTGAATTGAAGCTATCGCACCGCTTACGCGGCGAGACGCGCTTCCGCATAGTTGTCGTTGGCAACTATAAGTTTAGCCCGATAACGGTGGTACAATGCCGGGCAAAAGTACGATCTTTACACCTTCGTCGATCCTATTTCGCCCCCAGCAAAAGCCGCTCTTGAGCAGCGGTTTTTGGTGGAGGCGCCGGGTACCGCCCCCGGGTCCGAACGGCTTATTTCATCGCCTGTTTATCGCCATAGTCGGTCAAGCCGACGAAGCGAATATAGGGACTGGCGGTGGAAAATGAAAGGCCGGAATGCCACTTTCGTCCGTGTCAAAGTGGACCATGAAGGGGTTGACTTGCCACCGGTCTCAACCGAAGCTTTGTGGCGGTGAGGAGACCTAGCGCATTATTTGCGGCAGCGCGCCACAATCCTCATCGACCGGATCCCGTGGCGCCGACGAGGGGAAATTCGATGGCCGACTATCTCGCAGACGTAAAGAAATATGATGCGGCGGCGGATGCCGACGCGGTCGCCAAGATCGTCAAGCATCTGGGCATCGCGCTCAGGAACCGCGATTCCTCGCTGGTGTCCTGCACCGACCCGGAGGAACTGAAGCGCGTCAGGAACAGCTGGGTCGCCGGCAAGCTCGGCGTCACCGACGGCGCCAAGGCAGATGCGGCTATCGAAAAGACCTGCAAGGCGATGGCGGCCGACAACAGCAAGAGCCGGGTGACGTTCTATTATCTCGTCGCCAAGGATCTGGGCATGCTCGGCTCGCTCTGAGCAACCTCGCCGCCGGTGCCGGTGAGGCTTCTGCTGGAATCGTCTCGCTTTGCTGTGTTCGGCCGACGGTCATTCGGCTATGATGGCTGACAACCCGAATCGGACCGGAGCCGATGCGCCAGTATCTCGACCTTCTGAAGCATGTGCTGGAAAACGGCGCTGATCGCGGTGACCGTACCGGCACCGGAACACGCTCGGTATTCGGCTACCAGATGCGCTTCGACCTGGCCCGCGGCTTTCCGGTCACCACCACCAAGAAGCTGCACCTCAAGTCGATCATCCACGAGCTTTTGTGGTTCCTGGCCGGTGACACCAACATCAAATATCTTAACGATCGCGGCGTCTCGATCTGGGATGAATGGGCCGACGAGAACGGCGATCTCGGCCCGGTCTATGGCAAACAGTGGCGGTCGTGGCCGGACGGCCATGGCGGCGCCATCGACCAGATTGCGAATCTTCTGAAGGAAATACGCAAAAATCCTAATTCGCGGCGGCTGATTGTTTCGGCGTGGAACCCGGCCGAGGTGGAGGCCATGGCGTTGCCGCCCTGCCATTGCCTGTTCCAGTTTTATGTTTCTGAAGGCAAGCTTTCCTGCCAGCTCTATCAGCGGTCGGGCGATATCTTTCTCGGTGTGCCGTTCAACATCGCTTCCTATGCGTTGCTGACGCTGATGGTGGCGCACGTAACCGGATTGAAACCCGGCGATTTCATCCACACGCTCGGCGACGCGCATCTTTACTCGAACCATTTCGAGCAGGCGCGCGAACAATTGCGGCGCACGCCCAAGGCGTTGCCGACGCTCTGGATAAATCCCGAGGTGAAGGATCTCTTTGCCTTCCGCTTCGAGGATTTCCGGCTCGAGAACTATTTCGCCGACGCGACGATCAAGGCGCCGATCGCGGTCTAGCACCATAGCTGACCGTGCATATCGACATTGCCTACTGCGGCTGCGCCCTCGGGCGTTGTCAGCATCCATCTCGATCGGCAGACGTCGACCTCACGCCCAATCCCGGGTCGCTGATTTCATGTGAATATTTCCTTCGGCTTCGACGCCGCTGTATCCAACGACGATTGTCGCAGGCCGGGAAAACCTCGGTTCAGAATGCCGTCGCCGGTAAAGAGCCTTTCCTTGTTATGTTCACATGAATATATCGATGGACGGCTTCGGGCGTTCCGAGACGAGGAGAGTTTCATGCTGGCGCGCAAAGGTTCGACGACGATTGCCATCGCGGGTCTCGCCGCCATCCTGATGGCCGCGGTGCCGGCGGCCCATGCCGATGACAAGGTGGTCGTGTTTGCCGCAGCGAGCCTGAAGGACGGGCTCGATGCCGTCAACAAGGCCTGCGAGGCCGATGTCGGCGAGGCGGCAACCATTTCCTACGCGGCGAGCTCGGCGCTGGCCAGGCAGATTGAAAGCGGCGCGCCGGCAGACCTGTTCATCTCGGCCGATCTCGACTGGATGAAATATCTTGCCGACAGGAAGCTGACCAAGCCCGGCACCGAAGTGAAATTGCTCGGTAACCAGATCGTGCTGATTGCTCCGCGGGATTCCAAGGTCGAGACCAGGATCGAAAAGGGGTTCGATCTTGCCGGGCTGGTCGGTAACGGCAAACTTGCCATGGGCGATGTCAAGGCAGTGCCAGCCGGCAAATACGGCAAGGCGGCGCTCGAATCGCTCGGTGTCTGGTCTTCCGTCGAAGGCAAGGTGGCGCAGGCCGAGAATGTCCGCGCCGCTCTAAAACTGGTATCGACCGGCGAGGCAGCACTCGGCATCGTCTATGCCACGGATGCGCATGCGGAGCCTGGCGTGAAGGTGGTCGGCACTTTCCCCGCGGGTACCCATCCGCCGATCATCTATCCAGTCGCCCAGCTTGCGGATTCGAAGAGCAGGGATACCCCGGCATTCCTGAAATGCCTGCAATCCGCCAAGGCTGGCGAACTCTTCAAGGCGCAAGGTTTTACAATCCTCGCGCCGAGCAACTGACGTACGGCACCGCACATGAACTGGCTGCTGGATCTCGCTCCCGACGAATGGAATGCGGTCCGGCTGTCGATCAAGGTGGCGACCGTGGCGATGATTGCCAGCCTGCCGCCGGGCATTCTGATCGCTCTTGTGCTTGCCCGCGGCCAGTTCTGGGGCAAGACGCTGCTCAATGGTCTGGTGCATCTGCCCCTGATCCTGCCGCCGGTGGTGACCGGCTATTTGCTGCTTTTGACCTTCGGCAAGCGTGGTCCGGCCGGCGCTTTCCTGGCCGAACATTTCGGCATCGTTTTTTCCTTCCGCTGGACTGGCGCCGCGCTCGCCTGCGGCGTGATGGGCTTTCCGCTGATGGTGCGGGCCATCCGGCTGTCGATCGAGGCCGTCGACCGCAAAATCGAGGCGGCCGCAGGCACGCTCGGCGCCAATCCGCTATGGGTATTTGGCACGATCACGCTGCCGCTGATCCTGCCCGGGCTGATCGCCGGTGCGATCCTCTCCTTCGCCAAGGCGATGGGCGAATTCGGCGCGACGATCACCTTTGTCTCCAACATTCCGAACGAGACGCAGACGCTACCGTCGGCGATCTACACTTTCACGCAGGTTCCCGGCGGCGACGCCGGCGCGCTCAGGCTGACGCTGATCTCGATCGTCATCTCGATGGCGGCACTTGTTGCCTCGGAAGTGCTGGCGCGGCGCGTCGGCCGGCGGATGGACATCGAATGACGGTTCAGGTCGACATCAGCCACCGGCTTGGCGATTTCGCCGTCAATGCCCGCTTCGAGAGCGCCGGGCGGCTGACTGCGCTGTTCGGGCCTTCCGGCTCCGGAAAGACGACGCTGATCAATTTGATTGCCGGGCTGATCCGCCCCGACAAAGGTCGTATCGCGGCCGAGGGCCGCGTGCTGGTCGATAGCGATGCCGGTCTGTTCGTGCCGAAGCACAAACGGCGGATCGGCATGGTGTTCCAGGATGCACGGCTGTTTCCGCATATGAGCGTGGCGAGCAATCTGCGCTATGGCCGCTGGTTCACGCCGGCTGCCGAGCGTTACGCGGATATCAATGGCGTGGTCGAACTGCTCGGGATCGGCCATTTGCTCGACCGGCGGCCGGCAAAACTCTCCGGTGGCGAGAAGCAGCGTGTGGCAATCGGCAGGGCGCTGCTTGCCAGTCCGAAATTGCTGCTGATGGACGAGCCGCTGGCTTCGCTCGACGAGGGGCGCAAGGCCGAGATCTTGCCTTATATCGAGCGGCTGCGCGACGAGACGAAAATCCCGATCGTCTATGTCAGCCACTCGATCGCCGAAGTGGCGCGGCTGGCGAGCGACGTCGTGGTGCTGATGCAAGGAAAGGTCGCCGCTTCCGGTCCGACCGGAGCGATCATGCAGCGTCTGGATCTATTGCCGGCCGAAGAGCGCGGCGAGGGCGGTGCCGTGCTGGATACCGCGGTTCTGCGCCACGACGAAGCCTTTGGCATGACGGTGCTAGGCTCATTGGCGGGCGAGATCCGGGTGCCGCTTCTGGCAACGCCAGTCGCTGCGCCGGTGCGCGTGCGCATCCGTGCCCGCGACGTGATGATCGCCACCGAGCAGCCGGTTGGCCTCAGCGCGCTCAACATATTGCCGGGCACGATCGTGGCGATACAGCCGGGCGAAGGGCCTACGGTCGAGATTGGCCTCGACTGCAATGGCGCAACCGTGCTTGCCCGCATCACCGAACAGTCGCGGCAGACACTGGGGCTTCGGCTTGGTCGACAGGTCTTCGCCGTGGTCAAGACGGTGAGCTTCGACCGGGCGAATACCGGCGCCGGCCTGCCCGCCGAGGCGGATGAGTGAACGGCCGATGATTCGCTATATCGTTTTAGAATAGCGGTATCGCTGCAGAACTTGTAGAATGGCGTCACCGCGGAGGAGCAAATGCCGTCGCTGAGTTTGCGGATAAATCTCGATCCAGATGGCCGCATCGGACCGGGCAAGATCGAGCTTCTGGAACAGATCGCCGCCTTCGGCTCGATTTCGGCCGCGGCACGCGGCATGGAGATGTCGTACAAGCACGCCTGGGATCTGGTCGAAGACATGAACCGCGTGTTCGGCAAGCCGCTGGTTGCGGCACAGACGGGCGGCAAAAAAGGCGGTGGCGCCCAGTTGACGTCGGTCGGGCTTGCTGTGGTCAGCCGCTTCCGCGCGATCGAGCGGGCTGCGTCTTCAGCAGCGGCGGCGCATATGGAGGCGCTGCAGGCCGAGATCGACGCAGCGTGACGCCGGCGGAATTCATGCCGCGTGTGATCCCTGTTACTTCTTAGGCTCGCCCGGCTTGCGCAGCAGATAGGTGTCCATGATCCAGCCTTTTTTCCGGCGGGCCTGCTCACGGGTGCTCACGATCTTGTCGCCGACGTCGCCAATCCGGCCCGAGATGACGATCTCGTCGGGCGTCCCGAGATAGGCGCCCCAGTGGACGGTGACGTCGTTGTCGTCCAGCGTGTTGAAGGCGCATTTGCCGTCCAGCATGACGATGGTGCTGCCGGCGTTTTCGGGCAGACCTTCCTCGGCGAGCCGGCGGCCGGTGGTGATCAAAATGGCGTCGCCGATCCGGTTCAATGCCATTTTGTGGCTGGCTGCGAGTGCCTGGATGGCGGTGATGCCAGGGATGACCTCCAGCTCGAACGCTACATTGCCTCTGAGGCGCACGCGCTCGAGGATGCGCAGCGCACTGTCGTAGAGCGACGGATCGCCCCAGATCAGGAAGGCGCCGCAGCCATCTTCAGGGAGTTCGTCGCGGATCAGGCCTTCGTAGATCGCGGCGATCGCCTCGTGCCAGTCGTCGACGGTCGAGCGGTAGGAAGGCGCCGGCTCGGCGCGCACCGGCACCTCGAATTCGACACGGCGCGAGTTCGGATTAATGACGAAGCGGTCGCAGATCTGGCGGCGCAATTCGGAGAGATCGTTCTTCTTGGCGCCCTTGTCGGGAATGAACAGCAAGTCGGCCCGATTGAGACCGTTAATGGCCTGGACCGTCATGTGCTCCGGATTGCCGGCGCCGATGCCGATGACGAGAAGCTTGCGCATGGGCGAACTCCTGCCCGATCGGGACCGGCGTGTCTAGACCGACACGACATGCCGGCAGGCGCCGGCGCATTTGCCGAAAGGCTTTGAAACGCCACATTGAACAGCTAGAGTCATATTGGCATCTCGCCGGGGGAGCTTCCATGTTCCGTTACGTCCTGACCGCAGCCTTGGCGCTCTCGGCTACGCCTGCGCTCGCCAATGATTCGGTCGCCGAACTCGGCACCGGTGGGCTGATCCTTTCGCGCAGCGATGCGGTGGCGATGGAAAGCGAGGATCTCTACATCTCGCCGGAAAAAGTGATGGTCGATTACGTCTTCCGCAACAACACCGACAAGAATGTCGATGCGATCGTCGCCTTTCCGATGCCCGACATCGAAGGCGACCCCGAAGAAATACCGGCGATTCCGGAGGCGCAGAGCGACAATTTCCTCGGCTTCGAAGTGACGATCGACGGGGTGCCGGCAAAGCTGCAGCTCGAGCAGAAGGTGTTCGCGCTCGGCATCGACATCGGCGCTGACCTGAAGGCGCAGGGCGTGCCGTTCTATCCGTTCGGCGATGCGGCCAAGGCAGCGCTGGCAAAGCTGCCGCAAGCGGTCGCCGACGACTGGGTCAACCGCGGCATCATCATCGAGGACACTGCCGACGACGGTTCGGGCATGAAGACCGTCTATATGCCGTTCTGGCAATTGCGCTCGACCTATTGGTGGCGCTCGACGTTTCCGGCCAACAAGGCGGTCCATGTCTCGCATCGCTACAAGCCGAGCGTCGGCGGCACCTCCTCGGTCAGCTTCTTCTATGACGGCCAGTTCCAGGGTCAGTATGCCGCCTACAAGACACGCTACTGCATGGACGATGCCTTCGAGAATGCCGTGCGCAAGGCAGCCAAGGACGATCCCGACGGCTACCCCAAATATTTCGAGAACCGCATCGCCTATATCCTGACCACGGGCGGCAACTGGGCGTCGGGAAACATCGGCAGTTTCAAGCTGACCGTCGACAAGGGCGATGCGAAGAACCTGGTCTCGTTTTGCGGCGAAAACGTCAGGAAGATCGGACCGACGACGTTCGAGATGAAGGCGCAGAACTTCTACCCCGAGCACGATATCGACATATTGCTGCTGGAGCCATCCGATGGCGGAAACGGCGGCTGATGGACCTCGCGATTTATGTCGCCATCGCCGAGAACGGCGTGATCGGGCGCGAGGGTGGGTTGCCGTGGCGGCTGTCCACCGATCTCAAGCGGTTCAAAGCCGATACGATGGGCAAGCCCATCATCATGGGCCGCAAGACCTATGAAGGCATCGGCCGCCCATTGCCGGGCAGGCTCAACATCGTGGTGACACGAGACAGGGCATGGCGCGCCGAGGGCGTCGAAGTCGCGCACTCGATCGAGGACGCAATCGCGCTGGCGACGGTGCGCGGGCGCTGCATGGCCGGCGCCGACGAGATCTGCGTCATCGGCGGCGGCGAGATCTACGCTCAGGCGCTGCCGTTGGCCGATCGGCTGCACGTGACCCATGTTCTGGCCGCGGTCGACGGCGATGCCCATTTCCCGCCGATCGATCCGGCGCTGTGGCGGATCGTCCGCTCGCAGGAGGTGGAGGCTGGCGAAAAGGACAGCCATGCGACACGCTATTCGGTTTACGAGCGGCGCCGCGACGTGCATTGAAGGCGACAAAGGGGTCGCGACAGGTCTAGATGGACCCAAAAGGCGGACAGTGGCGGCAGCCGATCGCGTTGAAAGCGTGCCGCTGCATCCCTATAGAATAATAATATTGGATTTTGCGCCGGTGAGCCGGCGCTTGAGGGAATTCCAAGCGAAAGGACATTCATGCCCTGGAACGACAAGAGCGGCGGCGGCGGCCCGTGGGGCGGCGGCAACAATCAGGGGCCTTGGGGTCAGGGACCAAAAGGACCCAGCGGCCCGCAGGGCTCGCCTCCCGATCTCGAGGATATCATCCGGCGCGGGCAGGACAGGTTGCGGCGCGCGCTGCCGGGCGGCGGTGGCGCGAGCCCTGCCGTGTTCGGGCTGATTGCCGCGGCGCTGGTGGTGCTATGGGCGTTCAAGGCGGTCTACACCGTGCAGCCCGACGAAGTTGCGGTGGAACTCAGGTTCGGCAAGCCGAAGGCGGAGCTGTCGCAGCCTGGCCTGCATTTCCATTGGTGGCCCATCGAAACGGTCGAGACCGCCAACATCGCCGAGCAGCTTGTCAGTATCGGCGGCGGCAGTTCCAGCGGCAATGGCCTGATGCTTTCCGGCGACCAGAACATCGTCAATGTGCAGTTCTCTGTGGCCTATCAGGTCTCCGACCCTAAGGCCTATCTGTTCGACGTGTCCGACCCGGACGGCATGCTGCAGCAGGTCGCCGAAAGCGCGATGCGCGAAGCGGTCGGCCGGCGCCCGGCGCAGGACATTTTCCGCGACGACCGGCAAGGCATCGCGGCGTCGGTGCGTGAGATCATCCAGACGACGCTGGATGGTTACAAGGCCGGCCTCAACGTCAACGCCATTTCGATCGAGGACGCCGCGCCACCGCGCGAGGTGGCAGACGCGTTCGACGAGGTGCAGCGCGCCGAGCAGGACGAGGACAAGTTCGTCGAGCAGGCCAATCAGTATTCCAATCAGAAGCTCGGCCAGGCACGCGGTGCGGCCGCACAGATCCGCGAAGACGCGGCCGCCTACAAAAACCGGGTCGTGCAGGAGGCCGAAGGCGAGGCGCAGCGCTTCATCTCGGTTTATGACGAATATGCCAAGGCGCCGGAGGTGACGCGCAAGCGACTCTACCTGGAAACGATGGAGAGGGTGCTGAAGGATTCGAGCAAGGTCATCGTCGAGCAGGGCAACGGGCAAGGGGTCGTTCCCTACCTGCCGCTGCCGGCATTGCAGCAGAAGGCGCCGACACCGGCCACCGGAGGAAACCAGTGATGGCCAACCGTCTTCCCGTCATTGCGGTCATCGCCGCGGTCATCCTGTTCCTGCTCTACTCGTCGGTCTTCGTCGTCAATGCGCGCCAGCAGGCGCTGGTGCTCAGGTTCGGCGAAATCGTCGACGTCAAGAACCAGCCGGGCATCTATTTCAAGGCGCCATTCTCCTTCTTCGATGCCGACACCGTGCAGCTGATCGAAAACAGGGTCCTGCGCTTCGACCTCGACAACATCCGTGTCCAGGTTTCGGGCGGCAAATTCTATGAGGTCGATGCCTTTATCGCCTATCGTATCTCGGATCCGCGCGTGTTCCGCGCCGCGGTGTCCGGCCAGATCGAACTGGCCGAGGCCCGGCTGAGGACGCGTCTCGACGCCGCCTTGCGCCGCGTCTATGGCCTGCGAGACTTCGAGGCGGCGCTCTCGGAAGAGCGCGCGGTGATGATGCGCGAGGTGCGCGATCAGCTGAGGCCCGATGCCACCTCGCTTGGCCTGCAGATCGAGGATGTCCGCATCCGCCGCACCGATCTCACGGCCGAAGTCTCGCAGCAGACCTTCGATCGCATGAAGGCCGAACGTCTCGCCGAAGCCGAGCGGCTGAGGGCGCGAGGCAATGAGGCAGCGCAGCGGATCAGGGCTCGCGCCGACCGCGAAGTGGTCGAAATCGTCGCCGAAGCGCAAAAAGAGTCTGAAATCCTGCGCGGTGAAGGTGAAGCCCAGCGCAGTGCCACGTTTGCCGGGGCCTATCAGCGCGATCCGGCCTTCTTCGATTTCTATCGGTCGATGAATGCCTATGGCACGGCGCTGAACAGCGCCGGAACGACGATGGTGCTGTCGCCGAATTCCGAGTTCTTCCGCTTCTTCCGCGACCCGGACAGCAAGGAAACGCCTGTGGCACCGGCGGCACCAGCGCCAGCACCTGCCGCTCCCGCCGCACCGGCAGCGCAGCCAAGCACCGGCCAGTAGGGCCGGTGCAGGGATAGCCGGCGTAACAGAGGATTTATTCTCTGGCGGTAGCCATAGCCGCAAACGTGCCTTATTTCTTGCCAACATGACGCGGACCGGCATTTTTGCCGAAGCGGTTTTTTTTCAGAACACCCGGAGGCCTTTCGATGACATCCACCACCCTTCTGCGTGCAGCGAGGCGGACGTTCATCGCCGGGGCCGCTGCGCTTCTGGTCGGCGCCGTTGCCGTTCCGTCGTTCGTGGCGCCGACGATGGCAGCCGACGGGCCGCCCTCGGTTGCCGATCTCGCCGCCGGCCTGCTTGGCGCCGTGGTCAACATCTCGACGTCGCAGACTGTTAAAGGCACTGAGGGGCCGGGCGCAGTGCCGATGCCGCAGCTGCCGGAGGGCTCGCCCTTCCAGGACTTCTTCGACGATTTCTTCAAGAACCGTGGCGGCGACAAGGGCGGCGGCGGGCAAAAGGTGCAGTCGCTGGGCTCCGGCTTCGTGGTCGACGCCGAGCAGGGCATCGTGGTGACCAACAACCACGTCATTGCCGATGCCGACGACATCGAGGTGAATTTCTCCGATGGGGTGACGCTCAAGGCGACGCTGGTCGGCACCGACACCAAGACCGATGTCGCGGTGCTGAAGGTCGATCCGAAAGGGCACAAGCTGACGGCGGTGAAGTTCGGCGATTCCAACACGATGCGTGTCGGCGACTGGGTGATGGCGATCGGCAATCCGTTCGGGCTCGGCGGCACGGTGACGGTCGGCATCGTCTCGGCGCGCAATCGCGACATCAATTCGGGCCCGTATGACGACTTCATCCAAACCGATGCCGCGATCAACCGCGGCAATTCCGGTGGACCGCTGTTCAACAGCAGCGGCGAGGTCATCGGCATCAACACGGCAATCATCTCGCCGTCGGGAGGCTCGATCGGCATCGGCTTCTCGATCCCGTCGCAGCTTGCCTCGGGCGTCGTCGACCAGCTTCGCCAGTTCGGCGAGACGCGGCGCGGCTGGCTCGGCGTGCGCATCCAGCCGGTGACCGACGACATTGCCGAAAGCCTGGGCATGGCGACCGCCAAGGGCGCGCTGGTCGCCGGCGTCATCAAGGGCGGGCCGGTCGACAACGGCACAATCCAGGCCGGCGACGTCATCATCAAATTCGACGGCAAGGACATCCATGAAATGCGCGACCTGCCGCGCGTCGTGGCGGAGAGCCCGGTCGGCAAGGCGGTCGACGTGATCATCGTGCGCAAAGGGGTCGAGCAGACCGTCAAGGTGACGCTCGGCCGGCTCGAGGACGGCGAAAAGCTTGCCAGCGGCGGTGAAAACGGCAACACCGACCAGGACGATGCCGACAAGGCGCCTGCGGTTTCGACGGCTGCCGTGCTCGGCATGACGATCGGCGAGCTCAATGAGGAGACGCGCACGAAGTTCGGCATTGCCGCCGACGTCTCCGGCGTCGTCGTGACCGACGTCTCCAAGGATTCGGCGGCTGCCGAACGCGGCATCCAGCCGGGCGAAGTGATCACCGAGATTGCGCAGGAATCGGTCGCAACGCCCAAGGACGTCATGGACCGGATCGGCGCGCTGAAGGAGCAGGGGCGCAAGAACGCGCTTTTGATGCTGGCGTCGAAGACCGGCGAGCTGAGGTTTGTGACAATCCGGATGGATTGAGTCCGGAAGAGCCTGCAACACTCTGATCTTGAAACGAAAAAGGGCGGCTAGCGGGCCGCCCTTTTTCTTGCCTGCCAGTCTGTGCGTGGCAGCCTGTAGAAGACATGTCGCCTGAGTGCGGTGTGGCTGTCCGGAACACCGGGATGGTCGAAGTCGGAGGCCGGGTCGGCGATCATGCCCAGGCGCTCCATGACGGCAGTGGACCGGCTGTTATCCTTGACTGCGAAGGACACGATTTCGTCGAGGCCAAGTCTTTCAAAGCCATAGGTGAGCCAGGCTTCGGCTGCTTCGGTGACATAGCCGCGGCCCCAGAATTCGGGTGCCAGCCGCCAGCCGATCTCGATCGTGCCGGGCGGCAGGAATGGCAAATGATCGGTTCGGGTTATGCCGACGAAGCCGATGCATTCACCTGTGGCTGCGATCTCAGCGGCCGCGAAGCCGAAGCCGTCGCGATCGATAGCCGCGCGCAACTCCTCCATCTTGGCGTCCGACTGGGCACGGTCGCGCCGAAACGGAAAGAATTCCATGACGCGCTCGTCGGAATTGATGCGATGGAAGAGCTCGCGGTGACGATCTCCCCAGTTGCGCAGGATCAGGCGCTCGGTGCGGATCGGCGTCATTCGAAAAATTCCTCCCGGCGATAACCCTGCAGATAAAGCAAGGCGGTGAGGTCGCCGTGGTCGATGCGGATCTTTGCCTCGGCTGCCACGGCCGGCTTGGCGTGCAAGGCGACGCCGATGCCGGCAAGACGGATCATGTCGAGATCGTTGGCGCCGTCGCCGACGGCAATGGCATCGGCAGGCGTCAGGCCGAGGCGGGCGGAAATCTCGATAAGGGCTTCGGCCTTGGCGGCGCGGCCGAGGATCGGTTCGGCGACCAAGCCGGTGAAGCGGCGATCCTGCTCGATCAGGCGGTTGGCGCGATTTTCGTGAAAGCCGAGCAATGCTGCGATGCGGGTGGTGAAGATGTCGAAACCACCGGAGATCAGCGCCGTCCAGGCGCCATTGGCCGCCATTGTCTGGACGAGCGTGCGGCCGCCGGAGGCTAGCGTCAGGCGATTGCCGATGATGCGGTCGATGATTGCGGCATCGAGATCCTTGAGCAGCGCCACACGCTCGCGCAAGGCCGGCTCGAATGCGATCTCGCCGTTCATCGATCGCGCCGTGATGGCGGCGACGCGATCCTTGACGCCGATCTCGTCGGCAAGCTCGTCGATGCATTCCTGGTCGATCATTGTCGAATCCATGTCGGCGATCAGGATCTTCTTGCGCCTGTTCTCAGCCGGCTGGACGGCCACGTCGATCGGTTCGGAAGCAAGCGCGGCCTGCAGGCGCGCCGTTATTTCGGAAGCGTCGGCGGTCTCCGGCAAGTCGAGTTCGCAGGCGATGCCTTCGGCCAGCCAGCGAACAGCGCTTGCGCCGACCGACCGCGAGGCCATATTCGCTAGCGTCGGCGTCAATGCGCGGCCGGCGGGATGGGATAGAAGCGTGGCGATCAGCGGCATCGAAAATTCCAGCGGACAGGCGGGCGAAGGCCGCGTGAAGAACGCGATCCTGATAGCCGGGCCGACCGCCAGCGGCAAGTCGGCGCTCGCACTCGACCTCGCCGAGCGCAATGGCGGTGTCATCGTCAACACCGATTCTATGCAAGGCTATTCGGTGCTCGACGTGCTGACGGCGCGGCCTGGTCCTGCCGAACTCGCCCGCGTCCCCCACTTTCTTTATGGACACGTCGATCCGTCCACCGCCTATTCCACCGGCGCCTGGTTGCGTGATGTCACGAAGCTCATCGACGACGGCACGCTCTCGGAGCGGCCAGTGATTTTCGTCGGCGGTACCGGGCTTTATTTCCGGGCGCTCACGGAAGGTATCTCGGAGATGCCCGACATTCCGAAGTCGATCCGCGATCGCTGGCGCTACGAGCTCCAGGAACAGGGCGCAGTGAGATTGCACCGCATCCTGTTGCGCGAGGATTCTGCGGCCGGCATGATGCTTAAGCCGACGGATGGCCAGCGCATCGTGCGGGCGCTGGAGGTGCTCGACGCGTCGGGGCGTTCCATCCTGGACTGGCAGGCCGCGCGTGGCCGGCCGTTGATCGACAGGAGCAGCGCGCGCTTTTTCGTCATCGAGCCGGAGCGAGCGGCGCTGGTGGAGCGGATCGATGCTCGCTTCGACCGCATGCTGGACAAGGGGGCACTGGACGAGGTGAAACAGCTTTCAGCGCTCGGCCTCGATCCCGACCTGCCGGCGATGAAAGCAATCGGTGTTCGCGAGCTTCAGGCCGCGCTGGCCGGCGCCTTCAGTTTTCCCGAGGCCATCGAGCGCGCGAAAATCGCGACGCGGCAATATGCCAAACGGCAGGCGACCTGGTTCAGGCACCAATTGGGCCCGGAATGGCAGAGATTGCGTCCTGGTGAGGGGATCGACTCGATGCTCTCACTCCCTCATTCGAGCGCAACCTGAAAAGTCGACACCGAGGGGACATTTCGCGTTGAAGTTGTCCAGGTTAACTGTCCGTAAGTTCCCGCATGCCATAAGATCGTTACGAACTTTCCAACGGGGAGCAGATGCGTTTCCACAAGGCGGAATCAGCCTTTTTCGTCTTTATTTTTGTGATCCTGGCCGCCGGCCTGGTGACGCTTTACGCCTATGGGCTCCTGCAAACCCTGGCCGCCGACATTAGCAATACGCCTTCGGAACTCGATGAAATCGTCTATCTCAACAAGCTGCTGTTTGCGACGGGCGTGCTGCTGGCGACTGCGCTGTTCTTCGGCATTTTCTTCATCTACCCGCTGATCCGAAAGCAGGCGACGGAAGAAGGCAAGCTGCGCGCCATGACCGTTTCGCTCAGCGCGCGTTCGGAGACGCTAGAGCATGCGGCGCTCACCGACAGCCTCACCGGCATGCAGAACCGGCGTTATTTCGACGATGCGCTGAAGGAATATCTCGAAGAGTTCCGTCGCATCGAGAAACCAGTAGGGCTGATGATCCTCGACCTCGACCATTTCAAGCAGGTCAACGACAGCCACGGCCACGATGTCGGCGACGAGGTGTTGCGGGCGGTCGCCAACTGTCTCAAGGACATGACACGCTATCACGACGTGGTGGCGCGCCTGGGCGGCGAGGAGTTCGCGGTGGTCACGCCCAATATGGACGCCGAGCTGCTATCCAAATTCGCGGAGCGCATCCGCAAGGCGATCGCCAACATGTCGGTGCTGACGGGCAATGTCCGACTGAAAATCACCACCAGCGTCGGGCTTGCCGTCTGGGATCGCAAGGAAACCGCCGAGGAGTTCTATCGCCGCGCCGATCGCCAGCTCTATGAGGCGAAGAGGCAAGGGCGCAACCGCGTCTGTGCCTGAAATTCCGTCATTGAATTCGTGATGCCGGCCGTCTGGTATCGTTTTCTGCGTTTCCGGTGCACGCAGACCGACGTCACCCAGTCAAGCTGAGATGCTGCCTTTGCGGGGCTTGCCGGAAATAGAGGTGTTGCCGTGACTAAATCCGATCTCTCCGGTCTTTACCGAGGCTATATTGCATGCCTGAACAAGCAGGATTGGCCAAATCTGGGGCGGTTTGTTCATGACGAAGTGACCCACAACGATCGCAAGCTCGGATTGTCCGGCTATCTCGAAATGTTGGTGAGAGACTTCGACGAAATTCCGGACCTTTACTTCGACATTCAGCTATTGGTTGCCGATCCGCCTTATATAGCGAGCCGGCTAAGCTTCGACTGCGCGCCAAGGGGAACGTTCCTTGGGCTCGATGTAAGCGGGAAGAGAATTTCGTTTGCCGAGAACGTATTCTATGAGTTTCAGAGAGGGAAAATTCGCCAAGTGTGGTCAATCATAGACAAGACAGCCATCGAAACTCAGCTTTGATATCTGCGAGCGCTGCCTAAAAGTCGCTCGGCTCAATCATTCTGGGGGACGCAGGCCGAAGGTCGCCGGCTTGAGGCCGTAGCGCAAGTCGAAATCGTCGTTCCGCTGGGTGCGTGCGGCCGACGGCTTGCGATAGTCCGAATCGCCGGCCTGCCGGCCCGGATCGACGACTTCCGCGAAAGGCATTGCCTGCTGTGATTTCGGCACGTTGCGGAGCCGTTCGACGATCGCCACGAGGTCGACCTCGTCGCCGGTTTCGGACCGCAAGGCGTCCGCGCGCTTGGCGGTGCCGGGGATCAAATCCTCGGAGAGCTTTTCGAACTTCATCCGCATCGTCGTCGCCACGCCTTCCCCGAAGGCAATGGCCTCGCGCTGGCCCATGGAAGACAGGAACGCCAGCGTCGAAGCCGAGGAGTCGGCGATCGCCGAGCGGATGATCGCCTGGTCCTGCTCGTTGGCGAGCCGCATGGCAAAGAACGTCGAGCACTGCGACAGGATGGTCGGGTCGAGTTCGCCCGGGCGCTGGGTGACGACGCCGAGATAACAGCCATATTTGCGGCCTTCCTTGGCGATGCGCGACAGCGCGTGCCGCGTCGGCGCGAAACCGAGGCGCGGATCGGCCGGCATATAGCGATGCGCTTCCTCGCACAGGAAGAGCAGCCGCAGGCGGCCTTCGCTCCACAACGCCAGGTCGAAGGCCAGCCGCGCCAGCACCGAGCATACGGAATTGACCACCTCGGACGGCATGCCGGCCATTTCGAAGCAGGTCACAGGGCGGCCGTGATGCGGCACGCGGAAGATGTTGCCGATCGTCTCGTGGATGGTGTCCTCGATCAGGCGCGAGTTGAACATGAAACGGTAGCGCGGATCGGATGCCGCCGATTCGATACGTGTCTTCAGTGACCTGAGGGTCGGGCGATCGTTCTTGCTTTCCAGCAATCCCATGCGTTCGTCGACCAGCTTGATGAGGTCGGCAATGCGATAGGGCACCGGCGCGTCGGCGGTCAGCGCATCGGTGCTGCGCCGTAGATAGTTGCCGGAGTTCGGATTGCGGTAGAGGTTCTTGGCCGCGGGAATGAGATCGCGCAAGGCGTCGACCTCTTCCGGAACCGTCTCGCGGCCGCGAAACAGCACCTCGGCAAATTCCTCTAGCTTGAACATCCAGAAGGGCAGGTCGAGCGTCGTCGAATCGACCCTGACGCAATATTCGGGCAACGACGCGGCGAACTCGTTGTGTGGATCGAGGATGAGCACGCGCAGGTCGGGCCGGGCGGCGATCGACTTGCGCAAGAGCAGCGAGACGGCGGTCGATTTGCCGACCCCGGTGGTGCCGACAATGGCGAAATGCCGCGCCAGCGTATCGTCGATGGCGATATTGGCGTCGATGGCCTCGTCCTGCGACAGCGTGCCGATGGTGATCGAATGACGACCGGCGAGATCGTAGACGGCCTGCAGGTCGCGGCTGCGGATACGATGGGCAATGGCGCCGATATGCGGGTAGGTTGTGATGCCACGGTCGAAGATCGGCTTCGCGCCGGGTTCGGCACCGTCGCGCACCTCGCCGATCAATTCGATGCTGACCTCGATCGGATTCTGGCCCTCGCTGCTCCAGGCACGATCCGACTTGGCGATTTCATAGACCAGGCCGACGGTTCGTGATGTACCGAGATTGATCGAGATCATCTTGCCGACGCTCCACAGGCCGGTGACCGTGCCTTCGATATCGTCGGCATAGGCGCTGATGGTGGCGCGCGCGCCGTCGCATTGCACGACATTGCCCAGAATGCGCTTGTCGTTCTGCTCGGCCCTGCGGCGCTCCAGCAAAGTCGGTTCCCCAATGGAGGCTTCGCGTTCAACGAGCATGGACACGCCGATCCCTTTTCCCAAGCGATGAGCCTAGGCGAACGGGGTTAAGGTGGGATGAGGCCGGATGGTTTAGCGGACATTAAGGAGTCCCGTTGCTCCGTAGAAAAATTTCGATATATTGGATTAATGGATGATATAGCGAACGACATCTCCTCGACCATCGGCAGAAGAATACATGCCGAAAGAGTGGCTCGAGGCTGGTCCCTGGCAGAGCTGGCGGAGCGGTCCGATGTTTCGAAAGCCATGCTGAGCACGGTAGAACGCGGCATGACCAGCCCGACGGCGGCACTCCTTGTGCGCATTGCGGCCGCCTTCGGCATGACGCTGTCCACATTGATCGCAAGGGCGGAATTGCAGGGCGGTGGCCTGCTTCGCGAACGTGACCAGCCGCTCTGGCGCGATCCGGCTACGGGTTATGTGCGGCGGCATCTTTCGCCGGTCTCCGACATGCCCCTCGAACTGATCCGGATCCAGTTGCCGGCCGGCGCCAAGGTAAGTTTCCCGGCGGCGTCCTATGCCTTCATTAGGCAACAGATATGGCTGATCTCCGGGCGGCTGGAATTCACCGAGGGGGACATCGTTCACCGGCTCGAACCCGGCGACTGCCTGGCGCTCGGCGCGCCATCCGATTGCGTCTTTCACGCTCCGGGGCCGGACGCCGCCGAGTATCTGGTTGCGTTGGCCAGGAGCTGAGGTGAAGGCGCGCCGTCCGAAACGCTCCGACAATGGCGGTCCGCCGCTCGACGACTATAACGGTCCGCCCTGGGGCAAGGGTGAGCCCTATGTGTTTCTTGCCTGGCGGACCGCCCATGCCCAGGCATGGAAAGTGCCGAGCCGCGAGATCATGCTGATGCGGCTGGACAAGGCCGAGCGGCTGGGCCTGACCTATGAGGAATACACGCTCGAACTGCTGGAACGCGGGCGGCATCTGCAAGAGGAAGACGCCGATCGCATCGCGGAAATCCGGCGGGCCAGGAAGCGGAAGCGGATCAGTCATTTCGATTGACGGACGGCGCAGGGGAACCACATGAGTTCGATCGAAATCAGGCCACTCACCAGTACTGACGGAACGCAAAAAATGCTGGCGGATCTCCTGATCGGGACAGTCGCTGCCGGCGGCTCGGTCAGCTTCATGCATCCGCTGGCGCCGGAGATGGCCGCGGCCTTCTGGAACAGGTCGCTTCATGCGGCCGCCAGAGGCGAAAGGGCCGTGCTTGGGGCCTGGAACGGCGAGGCTCTGGTCGGCACCGTCACCTTGCTGCTCGACTGCCCTCCCAACCAGCCGCACCGGGCCGAGATCGCCAAGCTGATGACCCGCCTCGATTATCGCGGCAAGGGCATCGCAACCCGCCTGATGGAGGCGGCGGAAGCCGTTGCCGTGGAGAAAGGCCGCACGCTGTTGGTCCTCGACACGGCAAAAGAGGAGGGGGCTTCCGGCCTCTATGAAAAGCTCGGCTTCACGCTGGCCGGCGAAATACCGGATTATGCGCTGAAGCCGCATGGCGGGCTGACAGGCACCCTCATCTACTGGAAACGCGTCGGCCGGACACGGTGATGGTGACAACGATGCACCTTTGCAACACCCGTCAGACCATCGCGGGCATGGAAAGAATAGCTCTTGCGTCAAATTGGCGGCGAGCTTAGAGAAGCCGCCCATTCTGATCCGTCGTCCTGAAAGGAGACCTGTCAATGACCCGGCGATCCAGATCGACACATTCCGTGCCGACGCTGGAATTGCGTGCGGCCGACAGGGTTCCAATCAGGAAGAACGGCCATGGCAAAGTCCATGATCCAGCGCAGGCAGGATGCCGAGCGCGAACGCATTGAAGCATATGCCGTAACGCTGCGGCGGGTTTTTCCCGTCCCGCGTCCCGCTCCGGATTTCGAGCGGGCGCTCGACGAGGCACGTCGGGGCTTTGCCGGCATGGCGATCCGCGACGGCGCGCTGTGGCGTCCAAAGCTGAAGACGCGCGACCCCGCGCGGCTGCGGCTGGCCGCGGCGCGTCATCTCTATGCGCGCTACCCGGTTACAGCCGCGCTCGAGGGGACCTGGCTGGACAGCTCGGGGTTGAATGCCGGCGAGATTGCGCTTCGCAAGGCTTGGCATATCGCAGTGGCGCGTGGTGACTCGCTTTACAAGGCGGGCGCCTGTGCGTGGCTGTCTCGCAAGGAGGTGCATTGCTTCTTGAACTTGCCCGGCGATTTCACGTTCGACGAGGCATTTTGGGTGGCGATCGTCCGGTCCTACACGGATGATTCCGGGTTGGCGGCCCGACTTGCCAAGTCGAAAATCGCGCGCACGCCACGTAACGATCTGGCCTTCTGGCGCGAGGTGACACGGTTCTTCTGCGGGCAACCCGCGTCGAAGGAGGAGATCGACGATCTATGCGACTATATCGGCGCCGTGCACCAGCGCGATGCGGCGTACAGCCTGAAGGGTCGCACGCTCGCCTCGCTGCGTCGGCAGATGCTGGAATGGCATCGAGACATTGCCGCGATCGAACGCATCGAGGCAATGCGCCGCCGCGCTGCCGGGCGGGCCACGCATACTGCCGGGACGCAGTCGCAGGGTCGCGCCTGGGACGGCTCGCGCCTCGACGATTGGGACTGGCAGCCGTCGACCAAGGAGGCAAAGGCGCATGGCGAGCGTTTCTTCATCCGTCAGTTGAAAACAGCCGAGGATCTGGTCGCCGAGAGCCGGGCGATGCATCATTGCGTCTCGATATACGCGGCCAAATGCATCGCCGGCAATGCCTCGATCTGGGTGCTGCGGCGCTCGGCGCTCGGCAAGATCGAGCGGTTGCTGACGATCGAACTCGACCCGCAAAACCGTGCGGTGCAGGTGCGCGGTTTCGGCAATCGTCTCGCCTCGCTCGAGGAGCGCAAGATCATCGAGCGCTGGGCCAAGGCGAGGGGTGTGGTGCTCTGCGCCTGAAACGGAAGACCCGCGCGGCGGAAAGGCGGCGCGGGTGCACAATGGGCGGATGTGCCGACGTCAGGCCAAGTGCACATTCGCCGTTGACAGCGGCGTCAAACCAATTCTATTGTCCGCCACCATGAAAAAGGCACTCATTCTCGTAGGAAAGCGCGTGGGCGAGGCGGTGTAACCGCCGGGCGATGACCTCCCATGCGCAAGACACAGGCTCCCTCGGGGGCCTTTTTTATTGCCCGAAACACGACTAAACGACGAGCAATCGCCAGATGGCGAACAGTACGGGACCAGACCGATGAGCAGTGGACAGAATGAGCGGCGCGAAATGCCAAGAACCGAAATGCCAAGGAGCGAAATGACGGGCGCCGAAATGGTGGTGCAGGCGCTGAAGGACAACGGCGTCAAGCATGTTTTCGGCTATCCGGGCGGCGCGGTTCTGCCAATCTACGATGAAATCTTCCAGCAGGACGAGGTCGAGCACATCCTCGTCCGCCACGAGCAGGGCGCGGGCCACGCGGCGGAAGGCTATGCGCGCTCGACCGGCAAGGCCGGCGTCATGCTGGTGACCTCAGGGCCGGGCGCCACCAATGCGGTGACGCCATTGCAGGACGCGCTGATGGACTCGATCCCGCTGGTCTGCCTGACCGGCCAGGTGCCGACTTCGCTGATCGGCTCGGATGCGTTCCAGGAGTGCGACACGGTCGGCATCACGCGGCCCTGCACCAAGCACAACTGGCTGGTGAAGGACGTCAACGAGCTCGCGGCAACGATCCACGAGGCCTTCCATGTGGCAACGACAGGGCGCCCCGGTCCGGTCGTCGTCGACATTCCGAAGGACGTGCAGTTCGCCAAGGGTATCTATGTCCCGCCGCAGACGGCGCCGCGCACCAGCTACCAACCGAAGGTCCAGGGCGATCTGGAAAAGATCAAGGCGGCGGTCGAGCTGATGGCCGGCGCCAGGAAGCCGATCATCTATTCGGGCGGCGGCGTCATCAATTCCGGCCCGGAGGCGAGCCATCTGCTGCGCGAGCTGGTCGACCTCACCGGCTTTCCCATCACCTCGACGCTGATGGGCCTCGGCGCCTATCCGGCGTCGGGCAAGAACTGGATGGGCATGCTCGGCATGCACGGCACGTATGAAGCGAACATGGCGATGCACGATTGCGACGTCATGCTCTGCATCGGCGCGCGCTTCGACGACCGCATCACCGGGCGGCTGACGGCGTTTTCGCCGAATTCGAAGAAGATCCACATCGACATCGACCCGTCGTCGATCAACAAGAACGTCCACACCGACGTGCCGATCATCGGCGATGTCGGGCATGTGCTGGAGGATCTGGTGCGGCTGTGGCGGGCAACCGCCAAGGCCGACAAGAAAGCGCTTCACCCTTGGTGGGAGCAGATTGCCAAATGGCGCGCGCGCGATTCGCTCGCCTACAAGATGAACCACGAGGTGATCATGCCGCAATATGCCGTCCAGCGGCTCTATGCGCTGACCAAGGACCTCGACACCTACATCACCACCGAGGTCGGCCAGCATCAGATGTGGGCGGCGCAGCACTATCATTTCGAGAAGCCGAACCGCTGGATGACCTCTGGCGGACTGGGCACGATGGGCTACGGCCTGCCGGCCGCGCTCGGCGTGCAGATCGCGCACCCGGATGCGCTGGTCATCGATATCGCCGGCGACGCTTCGGTGCAGATGACGATGCAGGAGATGAGCGCCGCGGTGCAGCACGAGGCACCGATCAAGATCTTCATCCTCAACAACCAATATATGGGCATGGTGCGGCAGTGGCAGCAGCTGCTGCACGGCAACCGGCTGTCGCACTCCTACACCGAGGCGATGCCGGATTTCGTCAAGCTCGCCGAAGCCTATGGCGGCCACGGCATTCGCTGCGACAAGCCGGACGAGCTCGATGACGCTATCAAGGAGATGATCGGGGTCAAGAAGCCCGTCCTGTTCGACTGCCGCGTGGCGACGCTCGCCAACTGCTTCCCGATGATCCCGTCCGGCAAGGCGCATAACGAGATGCTGTTGCCGGACGAGGCGACGGACGAAGCTGTGGCCAACGCTATCGACGCCAAGGGCAGGGAACTGGTGTAGCCTGGTTCAAGGAAGCTGTGCGAAAACAGCAGATTAGCGCAAAAGTTTGAAATCGAGATTGATGTCATGAACGCACAGTTGCAACCGACCGGCTCCGCCTATTTCATCGCCAAGGAGACGGAAAAACCAGAGAACCACACGCTTTCGGTCCTGGTCGACAACGAGCCGGGCGTGCTTGCGCGGGTCATCGGCCTGTTTTCCGGACGTGGCTACAACATCGAGAGCCTGACGGTCTCGGAAACCGAGCACGAAAAGCACCTGTCGCGCATCACCATCGTGACGCGCGGCACGCCGCACGTGCTGGAGCAGATCAAGCACCAACTCGAGCGCATCGTGCCGGTGCACCGCGTCGTCGATCTCACCGTGCGGTCGCAGGAATTCGGACAGGAGCGGCCATTGGAGCGGGAACTCGCGCTGGTCAAGGTCGCCGGCACCGGCGAAGCCCGCGTCGAGGCGCTCCGGCTCGCCGATGCATTCCGCGCCAGCGTCATCGATGCCAACACCGAGCATTTCATCTTCGAGATCACCGGCAAGGGCTCCAAGCTCGATCAGTTCATCGCCATCATGAAACCGCTCGGGCTGGTCGAGATCTGCCGTACCGGGGTGGCGGCGATGAACCGCGGCCCGCAAGGGATGTAGTCATCCAGCTTGGCTCTATCTCGTCGCTTTGCCACCGATCGCATTGATTAGGGGAACGGCATGACATTCGACGCATTCTTCGCCTTACTGGTCTATGCCTTCGTGACCTCGATCACGCCGGGCCCGAACAACTTCATGCTTCTGGCCTCGGGCGTGAATTTCGGCTTGGTCAAGACCGTGCCACACATGCTCGGCATCGGCTTCGGCTTCCTCGTGCTGTTGCTTGCCGTAGGCTTCGGGCTTGGCGCCGTGTTGACGGCCTTTCCGGTCCTGCATACCGGGTTGAAGATCGCCGGCGGCCTCTACTTGCTTTATCTCGCCTGGAAGATCGCCATGTCGCGCTCGCTCGGCGGCGAAGGCGAGGCGAAGGGCCAGCCGATGCGGTTCATCGAGGCTGCGGCTTTCCAGTGGGTCAATCCCAAAGCCTGGGTGATGGCGATTACAGCCATGGCCGTCTATACGAACCCGGAACGCCGGTTTGTGTCGGTGGTGCTGATCGCGGCCGCGTTCGCCGTCGTTATGCTGCCGAGCATTTCGACCTGGGCCGGTTTCGGCATGGCGCTGCGCGGTTTTCTGGCGGATGCGGTGCGGCTCAAATGGTTCAACATCGCCATGGGCGTGATGCTTGCGGCGACGCTGTGGCCGATGCTGCGTTAGCTGCCGTTCTATTGTGCACTGCACATTAAATCTTCGTAATGACGGGTTTTGGCCCTTTTTCGCCTTCGGCATCCTCTATTATCTGGCAAAATCGCGGCAAGAGGCTGCGAGTTGAGCTAGAGTGCGACCAGCGGAAATCGGCGTGTCGCGTTGAGAAGGCCTTTTGTCGATGCGCGGAAAGATCGTATTAGCGGTGATCGCTGCAGCCTGCGTTGCCGCGGCGTGGCTCTATCTTTCGCCCAGCGCAATGAGCGGTCTTCAGCAGATGCTGTCGGCGAATCAGACGGCGACGGCGGACAAGCCCGCTGCAGCAGCAGATGCCGCGCGTACGACTTCGGTGGTTGCCGCCACGGCTACGACGGCCGATTTCCCGGTCCGGCGCTATGCCATCGGCTTTGTGTCCTCTCCTGCCGTGGTCAGCATCAACGCGCGGATATCGAGTCAGATCGTCGCAATCGCGGTCAAGGACGGACAGATGGTGAAGGCCGGCGACCTTCTGTTCTCGCTGGACGATCGCTCGTTGAAGGCACAACTGGCACGCGATCAGGCGACGCTCGCGAAAGACCAGGCGCTGCTTGCCAGCGCCACGGCCGATCTTCAGCGCGCCAAAAATCTCGTCGCCAGGCAGGCCGGAACACAGCAGACCTACGATCAGGCCGTCGCGGCGCAGAAATCCGCCGCGGCCACCGTCGACGCCGACAAGGCAACGATCGATGCAGACCAAATCCAGCTTGGCTTCGCCACGATCAGGGCGCCGATCTCCGGCAGGCTTGGCGCAGTCAACGTCGCCGTCGGCGATCTCGTCACCACCAGCAACGGCAGCAGCACGTCGACTCCACTGGTGACGATCACGCAGGTCGACCCGCTGCAGGTGAACTTCAATCTCCCCGAAAGCGATCTTGCCTTGCTGCACAAGGCGCTGACAGCGCCGCAGCAAGGTGCGGTGACGCTGACCAAGGACGGCGACCCGAAGCCGATCGGCAAGGGAACGCTGGATTTCGTCGATTCCAGCGTAGACACGGCGTCCGGCACGATCGCAACGCGGGCCAGTGTGCCCAACGCCGATCTTTCGCTATGGCCGGGCCAATACGTCAACGTCGTGCTCGATGCCGGCATCATGCCACAAATGACGTCCGTTCCGACGGTCGCCGTCCAGCCCAGCCAGAAGGGCCCGTTCGTCTATGTGATCAAGCCGGACAACACCGTTGAAATGCGGCCCGTGCAGGTCGCGCTGACAGAAGGCACCAACACCGCAATCAGCCAAGGATTGAAAAGCGGCGAGCGTGTCGTCGTCGAGGGTCAGACCAAACTGAAGAACGGCGCGGCGGTGCGCGAAGGCAAGGCTTCGACCGGCACCGGCGATCAGGCGGCTCCGAAGGTTGCCGAGGCTGACCGGACGGGCGGAACACAGCCATGATTTCCGAATTCTGCATCCGCAGGCCCGTCGCCACGTTGCTCATGTCGTTCGCCCTGGTTCTGGGCGGGCTATTTGCTTACAAATTCCTGCCGGTCGCGGCGCTGCCAAGCGCCGAATTTCCGGTTGTCAACGTCTCGGCCTCGCTGCCCGGGGCTTCGCCGGAAACCATGGCGACCTCGGTGGCAACGCCTCTGATCAAGCAGTTTGCCACTATCGCAGGCATCGATTCGATCTCGACGACCAACTCGCTCGGCTCGACCTCGATCGCCATTCAGTTCGTGCTCAACCGCGACATCGATGCAGCCGCCGCCGACGTGCAGGCAGCGATCGCACGCACGCAACGACAATTGCCGCCGGAGATGACCAGCCCGCCGAGCTACCGCAAGGTCAATCCAGCCGATGCGCCGATCCTGCTGATGTCGCTGGTCAGCGACACAATTCCGCTGACTGATCTCGACGCGTTTGCCGAGAATGTGATTTCGCCGTCGCTGTCGACGATCGACGGCGTTGCGCAGGTTTCGATCTATGGCCAGCAAAAATATGCCGTCCGCGTCCAGATCGATCCGACGGCGCTCGCCGCTCGCGGCATCTCGATCGACCAGCTGCAGACGGCCATTGCCTCGGCCAACAGCAACACGCCGCTCGGCGTGCTCAAGAACAACAAACAGCAGCTGACGATCACCGCGAACACGCAGCTGACCAATGCGGCAGGATTCTCCAACATCATCATCGCAACCAAGAACGGCCATCCGGTGCGGCTCGGCGAGGTGACCCGCGTCATCGATTCGGTCGAGACCACGACGACGGCAAGCTGGTATGACGGCACCCGCGCCATCATTATGGCGGTGCAGCGCCAGCCGGATGCCAATACCGTCGACGTCGTCGACCGCGTCAAGGCGATGCTACCTTCCTTCGACGATCAGATGCCGGCAGCGGCGAGCATCCAGTTGCTAAACGACCGCTCGACATCGGTCCGCGAGGCGGTCGATGACGTGCAGTTCACGCTCTTGCTCACCATCGCGCTGGTGGTGATGGTGATCTTCCTGTTCCTGCGCCGGGTAACGGCGACGGTCATCCCGGCCGTGGCGGTGCCGATTTCGCTCATCGCCACGCTGGGCGTGATGTACCTGTTCGGCTTTTCCATCGACAACGTCTCATTGATGGGGCTGACGCTGGCGGTCGGTCTTGTCGTCGACGATGCAATCGTCATGCTCGAAAACATTTTCCGCCATATGGAGGAGGACGGGCTCTCTGCCCTCGAGGCGTCGCTCAAGGGCGCGCGCGAGATCGGCTTCACCATCATCTCGATCTCGATCTCGCTGGTCGCCGTGTTCATTCCGGTGCTTTTGATGGGCGGCGTGATCGGGCGCATCTTCAACGAATTCGCGGTGGTGGTGACGGTCGCCATCCTGGCGTCGATGTTCGTCTCGCTGACGCTGACGCCGATGCTGTGCTCGCGGCTGTTGTCATTATCGAAAGCCGAGCAGAAAGCAGCGCACGGTGAAGGCCATAGACAAAACGTCTTCATGCAGGGCTATGACAGGCTGCTGACATTCTGCCTGCGCCACAATTTCCTTGTCTTCCTTGTCTTCCTGGTGACCGCCGGGCTGTCGGTGTGGCTGATCCAGATTTCGCCGAAGGGCTTCTTCCCGCAGGAGGATATCGGCCAGGTCTCGGTGACGACCATCGCGCGCCAGGACATTTCGTTTGACGCGATGGTGAAGCTGCAGGGGCAAGTGGCGGATGTCTTCACCCATTCGCCCTACGTCGCGCATGTCGGCTGGTCGGCGGGCAGTGGAAACAATGCGCTCAACCAGGGCCAGCTGTTTGTGCAGCTGAAAGACAAGGACCAGCGACCGAACATCGACAAGGTGCTTACGGACCTGCGGCGCCAGCTGGCCAATGTGCCCGGCATCGAAACCTACATGCAGCCGGTGCAGAACCTGCGGCTCGGCGCGCGTTCTTCGGCGAGTGCCTACCAGCTTGCCGTTCAGGGCCTCGATACCGGCCTGACGAACGTCTGGGCGCAGAGGCTGACGGACGCGATGGCTGCCGATCATGCCGCCTTCACCGACGTCACCAATGACCTGCAGAACAACGCGCTACAGGCGACGCTGGTGATCGACCGCGACAAGGCGGCGAACCTCGGCGTCGATACCGACACGCTGCGCTCCAGCCTCTATGGCGGTTTCGGCACCCAGCAGGTGTCGACCATCTTCGGTTCGGCCGACAGCTACGACGTGATCATGGAGCTCGATCCGAAGATCGAGTGGTCGCCCGAGCGGATGCTGGCCATCAAGGTGAGAACGGCGAGCGGCAGCCTGGTGCCGCTCGGTGCGTTCGCCCGCGTCGATCGGACCGCCGGTGCTTTGACCGTCAACCAGCTCGGCCAGCTTCCGGCAGTGACCATCTCCTACAATCTGCCGCAAGGCGTGGCCCTCGGCGACAGCGTGAGCCACATCAACGCGCTGAAGGACAAGATCGGCATGCCGCCGACGATCTCGACCGCCTTCTCGGGCACGGCCAAGACGTTCCAGGATTCGCTTTCCAACCAGGGGCTGCTGATCGGCGGCGCGATTCTGACCATCTATATCGTTCTCGGCATGCTCTATGAGAGCTTCATCCACCCGCTCACCATCCTGACCGGGCTTCCATCGGCGGTGCTCGGCGCGCTGGTGGCACTGCGGCTGGCGGGGATGGATCTTTCGGTGATCGCGGTGATCGGCATCCTGATGCTGATCGGCATCGTCAAGAAGAACGGCATCATGATGATCGACGTGGCGCTGGAACTCAGGCGCGAGGGGATGTCGCCTGTCGAATCCATCCACAAGGCCTGCCTGATGCGCTTCCGGCCGATCATGATGACCACGCTTGCCGCGCTGATGGGCACCATCCCGATCGCGCTCGGCACCGGCGCCAGCGCGGAATTGCGCCAGCCTCTCGGCGTGGCGGTGGTCGGCGGTCTTGTCGCCTCGCAGGCACTGACGCTGTTCGTCACGCCCGTCATTTACGTCTACATGGAGCATTTTTCCGGCTGGCTGGTCAGGCTGTGGGCACGGCGCCGGGGCGAGCCGAGCCCGGTCGAAGCGGTCGACCAGCCGTCACTGTTCGACGAGGAGGAAGAACCGGTGCCGCAGAAGGCGGCAGCCGAATAGCGCTGGCCCAAGCCGTGGTGCTTGCGGCCGGGGGTCCGCGATCGTAATTTGACGCCATGCCGCACAATCACGACCACGACAACGAGCTTGATCCTTTTGCGGCGCGGGTGCGCGCGCTGGAGACGATTCTCACCCGCAAAGGCCTGATCGATCCGGCGGCGATCGATGTTATCGTCGACACCTATGAGACCAAGATCGGGCCGCGCAACGGCGCAAAGGTGGTGGCGAAGGCCTGGGTTGATCCCGGGTTTGCCGCATGGCTGAAGCGTGATGCGACGGCGGCCATCGAATCGCTCGGCTACACCGGCCGGCAAGGCGAGCACATGCAGGCGGTGTTCAATACGGCCGACACGCACAACCTCGTCGTCTGCACGCTGTGCTCCTGCTATCCGTGGTCGGTTCTCGGCCTGCCGCCGGTCTGGTACAAGGCGCCGCCCTGCCGTTCGCGCGCAGTGATCGATCCGCGCGGCGTGCTCGAGGAATTCGGTCTGACCTTGCCGGCGAGGACGACAATCCGGGTGTGGGATTCGACCGCCGAGCTGCGCTATCTGGTGGTGCCGATGCGTCCCCGGGGTACGGAGGGCTGGGATGAGGCACGGCTCGCCGATCTGGTGACGCGCGATGCCATGATCGGCACGGCGTTGGCGCGGGAGCCGGCATGAACGGGCCGCAGGATCTCGGCGGCCAGATGGGTTTCGGGCCGGTCGCGCCCGAACCGGACGAACCCTATTTCCATGCCGATTGGGAAAGGCGGGCGCTGGGCGTGACGCTGTGCGCCGGCGCCATGGGGGCCTGGACCATCGACGAGAGCCGGCACGCGCGGGAATCGCTGCATCCAGCGGATTATTATGCCTCCAGCTACTACCAGATATGGATCAAGGCGCTGGAGGTGCTGCTCAAACGCCATGGTTTCGTCAGCGACCGCGACCTGGCTACGGGCGACGCAGTCGACCCGGCAGCGACACCCAAACGGGTGCTGAAGGCTAAGGACGTTCCGGCGGTGCTGGCCAAGGGCGGGCCCTGCGACCGGCCTGTCGCCGCGCCTGCGCGGTTCAAGGCGGGCGACCCCGTGCGAACCAGGAACTTTCATCCGACCGGCCACACCAGACTGCCGCGCTATGCACGCGGCAAGCGAGGCGTCGTCGAGGCTGTGCGCGACGGCTTTGTCTTTCCCGACACCAATGCACACGGCCAGGGCGAAAACCCGCAATGGGTCTATACGGTGGCCTTCACCGGCGGCGAAATCTGGGGCGAGGGCGCCGATCCGACACTTGTCGTGTCGATCGATGCCTGGGAGAGCTACCTTGAGCCGGCGTGAGACGGGCTCAGTCGCCGCCATGCTGCCCGCCGGTGTCGAGGCGCCTGTGTTTGCCGAGCCGTGGCAAGCAGAGGCCTTTGCCATGACGGTAGCACTGCACGACAACGGGCTGTTTTCGTGGAGCGAATGGGCGGATGCTTTGTCGGCAGAGTTGAAGCGGCCGGGCGCCGCGCGCGACGGTCACGATTACTACGAGCACTGGCTGGCAGCGCTGGAAAAGCTGCTTTTGGCCAAGGGCGTTGCCGGAAAGCGCGACGTCGATGCGCTCGCCGCTGCCTGGGAACGCGCCGCGCACGCAACGCCGCATGGCAAGCCGATCCAGCTGGAGAACGATCCACAGCGGGCCGGGTAAGCTGCGGTCGCCTGGCCTTGTTCTCTTTACGTTCCTGTTCGTCACTGATAGCCTGACCCTGTCGCAGCGGCGTGATTGCCGGCGATGAAAATTGATGGTGACGGCAGTCACCTTGTCTTTCCCTCGCGAATCCGGTCTGTCGCGCTGATGGAATTCTCTCCTCAACAGGACGAGGCGCTGAAGGCGGTGGCCGGCTGGCTGAAAACCGGCAAGCCGCAGCTGTTCCGGCTGTTCGGCTATGCCGGCACCGGCAAGACGACGCTGGCGCGCTATTTCGCCGAGCATGTCGACGGCCAGGTGCAGTTCGCCGCCTTTACGGGTAAGGCGGCGCAGGTGCTGCGTTCCAAGGGCGCGGTCAATGCCCGCACCATCCATTCGCTGATTTACCGGCCGAAGGGCGAAGAATCGGTAGCGGACGAGGTGACCGGCAAGACATCGATGTCGCCGACATTTTCGCTCAACCGGCAGAGCCCGATCTCGCGCGCCAAGCTCGTCGTCATCGACGAATGCTCAATGGTCGACGAGCAACTCGGCCGTGACCTGATGAGCTTCGGCACGCCGATCCTGGTGCTCGGCGATCCCGGCCAGTTGCCGCCAATCTCCGGCGGCGGCTTCTTCACGGACCATGAGCCGGACATTCTGCTCACCGAAATCCATCGCCAGGCGCGAGACAACCCGATCATCCGGCTTGCGCTTGACGTGCGCGAGGGCCGCGAGTTCATGCGCGGCGACTATGGCGCGGCGCAAGTGATCGGCAAGGAAGACGTCACCCAGGAATTGGTGCTGAAGGCGGACCAGGTGCTGGTCGGCACCAACCGCACGCGCCGCCGTTACAACCAGCGGCTGCGCGAGCTGAAGGGGTTCAACGCCGATTATCCGCAAGCCGGCGACAAGCTGGTGTGCCTGCGCAACGATCCGGCCAAGGGACTGCTCAACGGGTCGCTGTGGAAGGTGATGACCTCGTCGCGCGAGACCGTCAAGCCTGGCATCAATCTGCTGGTTTCGCCGGAGGAAGACGACCCGGATCGCGGCGTCGCCAAGATCAAGCTGCTCAAGGCGGCATTCGAAGATCCGGACGCCGACATCCCCTGGCAGCAGAAGAAACGTTTCGACGATTTCGACTATGGCTATGCGCTGACCGTGCACAAGGCGCAGGGCTCGCAGTGGAACGAGATCGTGCTTTTCGACGAAAGCTGGGCGTTCAAGGAAACCCGGCAGCGTTGGCTCTACACCGCTATCACGCGCGCGGCCGAACGGCTGACGATCGTCCGATAGGGCGGTCGTATCAGCGCTGGGCGATCGGGTTGGCGCCAAGCCATTCCCAGGCGGCGGCCTCGTCCTCGGCCTCGAAATGCCGGAGTTCGATAGGCAAGGAGGCAGGCAAAAAGGCTCTTGCCTCCGGTATCCAGTTCGGCTCACCGATCGCCGCGCAGCGGCCGATATGCTCCACGGCATGAGCTATGCCCTGTTCGATCGTCTCGTCCGATACGTCGGCCCAGTCGACACCCTCATGGTCGATCAGGCGCACCAGCACGTCGATCTTCGGATGCAGCGCATAGGCCGCCTCCAGCAATCCGAACAGGTTTTCGGCGTCAGCCGCTGCGACATGGCCGACGACATCGATGGCGAAAAGATCTTCGCGATCGGTGTCGATGCGGCGAACCGCCGGCACGGCCTCGAGAAAATTCAACAGGGAACTCCTTGCGCTCGATTTTCTTCGCACACCTTGGAACACCTGAAACCCCCTGTCTGTTCCCGTTAAAGGCGGTATAGATGCGCGCCAAGATCAGCCTGGAGCCGTGCAAATGCCTGCAAAGCTTTCCGTCAACCTCAATGCCATCGCCATGCTGCGCAACCGACGCGACCTGCCGTGGCCAAGCGTGACCGGGCTTGGACGCATTGCGCTTGCCGCCGGCGCGCATGGGCTGACGGTGCACCCGCGACCCGACGAGCGGCACACCAGGCATTCCGATCTGCCGCAGATCAGGGCGCTGATCGACGACGAGTTCCCGAATGCGGAATTCAACATCGAGGGCTATCCGACCGAGGATTTCCTGGCGCTTGTGGAAAAGCACCAGCCGGAGCAGGTGACGTTGGTGCCCGACGACCCGGCGCAGGCGACTTCCGACCATGGCTGGAACTTCGCCGCCGAGGCTGCGTTCCTGACACCGGTTGTCAAGCGCCTGAAGAAGGGAGGCTTTCGCGTATCGCTGTTTTCCGATCCGGATCCCGCTGGCATGAAAGCCGCTCGCGACACCGGCGCCGATCGGATCGAACTCTATACGGGTCCATACGGCAGCTATCATTCCGATTCGGCAAAAGCGGCGAAGGAATTGGAGAAATTGGGAAAGACGGCGGATGCCGCATTGGCCGCAGGGCTCCAGGTCAATGCCGGGCACGACCTTGTGGTGACCAATTTGCCGGCGCTGGCCAGGCGCATCCCGGCATTGGCCGAAGTGTCGATCGGACATGGGTTGACAGCCGATGCGTTGGAGTATGGCATGGCCGCAACGGTCAGGCGGTTTCTGAAGGCTTGTGGCTGGTAGAGAAAGGCGAGCCGATAGGCCGTGCGTTCCCGGCACGGCAGCGCGTCCTTTCCATCCCCGCAGCATAGAGCGCCGCACGTCTATGGGAGTGTCGTCCATGGCCCTTGCCAACGCTGGTAGCGAGGCGGAACCCATCGAACAATCCAGCCACTCCAAGGCCGAGCAGCACAGCACCAAGATCCTGATGCTCGGCGCGCTCGGCGTGGTCTATGGCGACATCGGCACCAGCCCGATCTATGCGTTCCGTGAGGCGTTGCATGCTTCGGCTGGCGGCAATGTCGCCAACCGCGGCGACATCCTCGGGGTGCTGTCGCTGATCATCTGGGCGCTGACCATCACTGTCACCGTCAAATACATCATGTTCGTGCTGCGCGCCGACAACCGGGGCGAGGGTGGCACGCTGTCGTTGATGGCATTGGCACGCGGCAGCTTCCCGAAGCGGTCGGCGGTGATCCTCGGCATAGGCATCGTCGGCTCGGCGCTTTTTTTCGGTGACGCAGTCATCACGCCGGCAATTTCGGTGCTATCGGCGGTCGAAGGCATGAACGTCGTCACGCCGGCGTTCCAGCCCTATGTGGTGCCGCTGACGCTGGTCATCCTGGCGATGCTGTTCGCGGTGCAACGGTTCGGCACGGGCGGCGTCGGACTGGTGTTCGGGCCCGTCACCGCGGTGTGGTTCCTGGCCATCGGACTGTCCGGCCTCAACCATATCATCGACGACCCGGAAATCCTGCTGGCAATCAGCCCACATTACATCGTTTCGTTCTTGGTCAACTCGCCTGACGTCGCCTTCGTCACGGTTGGCGCGGTCTTTCTCGCCGTTACCGGCGCCGAGGCGCTCTATGCCGATCTCGGCCATTTCGGGCGCAAGCCCATTGTACTCGCCTGGCTGGCGATCGTATTCCCTTGCTTGCTGCTCAACTATGTCGGGCAGGGGGCCTTCGTGCTGGCCAATGGCGGCGTTGTCGGTCATCCCTTTTTCGAGATGAACGAAGGCTGGACGCTCATTCCCATGGTCGTGCTGGCGACCGCCGCGACCGTGATCGCCAGCCAGGCGGTGATCTCCGGCGCTTTCTCGCTGACCAGGCAAGCGGTGCAGCTCAACATGCTGCCGCGTTTCGAGATCCAGCATACGTCGGAGAAACAGTCCGGCCAGATCTACCTGCCACGCGTCAACATGCTGCTGGCGCTGGTGGTGATGCTGCTGGTGGTCGGCTTCGGCGAATCCAGCAGGCTTGCCTCGGCCTACGGCATTTCAGTGACCGGCAACATGCTGGTGACCAACATACTGCTTTTTGTCGTCATGACCCGCATCTGGAAATGGCCGCTCGGCGTTGCAGTGGCCTTGACGGCGTTGTTCGCCTCCGTCGATACCGGCTTCTTTGCCGCCAACATTGTCAAGGTGTTCGAAGGCGGCTGGTCCTCGCTGGCGGTGGCCGCAGTGATTGTCATGACCATGTGGACCTGGATAAGAGGCACCAGATACCTGTTCGAAAAAACTCGAAGGAACGAGGTCCCGCTCGATTTCCTCGCCGGCAATCTGCTGAAGAAGAAGCCGCATCTGGTGTCGGGCACCGCGGTGTTCCTGACCAGCGACCCGCTGAGTGCGCCGACCGCGCTGATGCACAGCCTGAAGCATTACAAGGTGCTGCACGAGCAGAACGTCATCCTTTCGGTGGTGACGGCACCGCAGCCGGTTGTGCCCGACAGCGAGCGCGTCAAGATGGAGCAAATCAACGAGCTGTTCATGCGGGTGACGCTGACCTTCGGCTATATGGAGCAGCCCAACATTCCGCGCGCGCTGGCGATCTGCCGCAAGCAAGGCTGGAAGTTCGACATCATGACGACATCGTTCTTCCTGTCGCGGCGCTCTCTCAAGGCCTCGCCCAATTCCGGCATGCCGGTCTGGCAGGACAAGCTGTTCATCGGGCTGGCGCGCACGGCGGCCGATGCGACGGAGTATTTCCAGATCCCGACCGGACGGGTAGTCGAGATCGGGACGCAGGTGGCTATTTAAAAACGTGTCCGTTGCGACATTCCAGGTGGTCTGCCGATCGGACTGAGTCTGCCAAGTCGTGGAGGACTCGCAATATCGGGACGGAGCCATTACGTGACGGCACTTGATATTGCAGCGCAGCAAGCGTAGAGCACCGCCCGCTTACCGGAGTGTCGTCCATGGCCCTTACCAATGCTGGTAACGAGGCAGAACCTGTCGAACAATCCAGCCATTCTGAGGTTGAGCAGCACAGCACCAAGGTGCTGATGCTGGGCGCGCTCGGCGTGGTTTACGGCGATATCGGTACCAGCCCGATCTATGCATTTCGCGAAGCGTTGCATGCATCGGCCGGTGGCAACGTCGCCAACCGTGGCGACATCCTCGGCGTGTTGTCGCTGATCATCTGGTCGCTGACGATCACCGTCACCATCAAATACATCATGTTCGTGCTCCGCGCCGACAATCGAGGCGAGGGCGGGGTGCTGTCGCTGATGGCGCTGGCGCGCAACAGTTTCCCGACGCGCTCGGCGGTGATCCTCGGCATCGGCATCGTCGGCGCGGCGCTTTTTTTCGGCGACGCAGTCATTACGCCGGCGATCTCGGTGCTATCGGCGGTCGAAGGTATGAATGTCGTCACGCCGACATTCCAGCCCTATGTGGTGCCGCTGACACTGGCCATCCTGGCGATCCTGTTTGCGGTACAGCGATTCGGCACCGGCGGCGTAGGTTTGGTGTTCGGGCCCGTCACGGCGCTGTGGTTCCTGGCCATCGGCCTTTCCGGCATTAACCACATCATCGCCGATCCGGAAATCCTGCTGGCGATCAGCCCGCATTACATCGTGTCGTTCCTGGTCAACTCGCCCGATGTCGCCTTCGTCACGGTTGGTGCGGTCTTCCTCGCCGTCACCGGCGCCGAGGCGCTCTATGCCGACCTCGGCCATTTCGGCCGCAAGCCGATCGTACTCGCCTGGCTGGCAATCGTGTTCCCTTGCTTGCTGCTCAACTATGTCGGGCAAGGCGCCTTCGTGCTGGCAAATGGCGGCGTTGTCGGTCATCCATTCTTCGAGATGAACCAGGGCTGGACGCTTATTCCGATGGTCGTGCTGGCGACGGCGGCGACCGTCATCGCCAGCCAGGCGGTGATCTCCGGCGCTTTTTCGCTGACCAGACAGGCGGTGCAGCTCAATATGCTGCCGCGTTTCGTTATCCAGCATACGTCGGAAAAACAGTCGGGCCAGATCTATCTGCCGCGCATCAACCTGATGCTGGCGCTGGTGGTGATGCTGCTGGTGGTCGGCTTCGGCGAATCCAGCCGCCTGGCCTCGGCCTACGGTATTTCGGTGACCGGCAACATGCTGGTGACGAATGTGCTGCTTTTTGTTGTGATGACGCGCATCTGGAAATGGCCGCTCGGCGTCGCGATCGCCTTGATGGCCGTGTTCGCCTTCGTCGATACCGGCTTCTTTGCCGCCAACATAGTCAAGGTGTTTGAAGGTGGCTGGGCATCGCTTGCCATCGCCGCAGTTATCGTGATGACTATGTGGACCTGGATCCGCGGCAGCCGCTATTTGTTCGACAAGACGCGCCGGAACGAGATCCCGCTCGATTTCCTTGCCGGCAATCTGCTGAAGAAGAAACCGCATCTGGTGTCGGGCACCGCGGTGTTCCTGACCAGCGATCCGCTGAGCGCGCCGACCGCGCTGATGCACAGCCTGAAGCACTACAAGGTGCTGCACGAGCAGAACGTCATCCTTTCGGTGGTGACGGCACCGCAGCCGGTTGTGCCCGACAGCGAGCGCGTCAAGATGGAAATGGTCAACGAGCTGTTCATGCGGGTGACGCTGACCTTCGGCTACATGGAGCAGCCCAACATCCCGCGTGCGCTGGCGATCTGCCGCAAACAGGGCTGGAAGTTCGACATCATGACGACGTCCTTCTTCCTGTCGCGGCGCTCTCTCAAGGCCTCGCCCAATTCCGGCATGCCGGTCTGGCAGGACAAGCTGTTCATCGGGCTGGCGCGCACGGCGGCCGATGCGACGGAATATTTCCAGATCCCGACCGGACGGGTGGTCGAGATCGGGACGCAGGTGGCTATCTGAACAGATGGCCGTGCCCTTTGAGGGCACGGCCATTGTGAGGCTCAGCTCACCAGAGCCGCCTTGTTTGCTTCAAGAAATTGCTTCAGCGGCTGCGGCTTCCTGCCGGACAGCGTCTCGACCGCGTCGGTCACCATGCCGATCCGGCCGGAGCGGGTGTTGGTGTCGAAGGAAACGATGACAGGCGCAAAAGCTTCGGGAACGCCGGCTGCCTTCAATCCCTCGGTCAGCGCTTCATCCGAAAGCTGGATAACTTCGATCGGCTTGCCGGTGACCTCGGTGACGAGGGCTGCAATCTCGGCCATCGTGTGGGCCTTGGGGCCGGTCAGCGTGTATGTCGTGCTTTCGGTTGCGCTCGAAGCAAGGCCGGCGGCGATCGCGGCTGCCATATCGTCGCGCGCGCCATGGGCAATGTGGCCGTCTCCAGCGGATGTGTACCAGTGCCCCGAGGCGATGGCGTGCGGCAGCGCCATGAACAGGTTCTCCTGATACCAGCCGTTGCGGAAGATGGTGTAGGGAATGCCGCTCGCCTTGATAGCCTGCTCGGTGCCGTGGTGATCGGGCGCAAACAGCACCGGCGATCCTGGTTCCGGATTGGGCATCGATGTGTAGAGCAGGTGCGAAACGCCCGCGCTTTTTGCGGCGGCGACCGCGGTCTCATGTTGCTTCAGGCGCTTGCCCGGAACGGCGAGCTCGTTTGTCGAAATGATCAGAACCCTGTCGGCGCCGGTAAATGCACTGGCCAACGACGCGGTGTCGTCGAAGTCAACTGCCCGGATGGTGACGCCTCGGGCTGCCAGATCGGCCAGATTTTCCGGATTGCGGGTGGCGGCGATGATGCGCTGAGGGGAGACCTTGAGCGTGTCAAGCAGATGATTGATGACGCCGCGGCCAAGCTGGCCGGAGGCGCCGGTGACGAGAAGGGTGTCGGTCATGAGATGTCCTGACGTTGCGCCGGAGCGGCGGGTGCATATGTTAGTCTCAAAAAGAGACCAGCACTAAAATAGGAATTGACCCATCCTCGTAAAGAAGGCAGTTTTGCGGGAGGTAGGCACATCCAGGGAACCAGCCATGGACGGCAAGATCGTCAATCTGAGATCGAAGCTCGAGATATACAAAGCAGGCAGCGGTGGCGGAAACCTTGCGGATTGCCCGGTTCGCGACGTGATCCAGGGCATAAGCAATAAATGGAGTTCACTGCTGATGGAGGCCTTGGCCGAGAAGCCGTACCGCTTCGGCGAATTGCGGCGGCTGGTGCCCGATATTTCACAGCGCATGCTCACCCAGACGCTGCACGATCTGCAGCGCGACGGCTATGTGCATCGCCAGGTGTTTCCGACCAAACCGCCGAGCGTCGAATACAGCCTCACCGATCTCGGGCGCTCGATGTTTGGACCCTTGCATCAGCTGATCCAATGGGCCGAGCTCAATCACGGCGCTGTACGCGAGGCGCGGAAGGTTTTCGATACTGCCGAAGGGTGAGCCTCCAGGCCGAGACGGCGGCTTGATTTAGCGACAGCGCTGAAGGATTGTCCGGCCTGGGTTGGGTCGGGCAGATGGGCAATTCTCTGGACATCGCGATTGCCGGCGCCGGGCCGGCTGGACTTGCCGCCGCGCTCTATCTCACGCGCGCCGAACATAGGGTCACCATCTTCGAGCGCTTCGACCAGCCAAAGCCGGTCGGGTCCGGGCTGATCCTGCAGCCGACCGGGCTGACGGTGCTTGCCGATCTCGGCCTGCTCGACGACATTCTGGCGCTGGGCAGCCGCATAGACCGCCTGCATGGTGCAGACGCCAGAACTGGCCGCACCGTGCTCGATGTCCGTTATGATGCCCAGCGCGGCGGTCGCTTCGGGCTGGCGGTGCACCGCGCGGCTCTGTTCGGCGTGCTTTTCCGCGCCGCCCGGCGCCAGGCGATCACCATCGAGACAGGTATCGAGCTCGAGACGCTGGAAACCGGCGAGCGGGCAACATTGATCTGCGGCAACGGACGACGGATAGGGTCGTTCGACCTGGTAGTGGATGCCAGCGGTTCGCGCTCCAAACTGCGGCGGTGCGTAACCAATCCGGGCGAACCGCGATCGCTCGCCTATGGCGCGTTCTGGGCATCGCTCGGCTGGCGCGGCGAGGGTTTCGACGAGCACGCCCTGCTGCAGCGCTACGACAAAGCGAGCGTGATGATCGGCGTGCTGCCGATCGGCCGGCCTGAGCCCGGTGCCCAGAAGATGGCGGCATTCTTCTGGAGCCTCAAGCCGGCGGATGCCGAGTACGTCTGGGCGGCAGGTCTCGAGGCATGGAAGGCGAGATTGGCCGGGCTGTGGCCTGAATGCGCGGCCTTCATCGACCAGATCGACAGTTTCGAGCAGCTCTCGCTGGCGCGCTATGGCCATCACACGATGAAGACGCCAGCCGGACGGCGATTGGCCGTTATCGGCGACGCGGCCTATTCGACAAGCCCGCAGCTCGGGCAGGGCGCGAACATGGCGCTGCTCGATGCAGCCGCGCTCAACTACGCGCTCATAGGAACGGACCGTATCGATACTGCGCTGGGGGCCTATGTCCGGGCGCGGCGATGGCATGTGCGGGTCTTCCAGGCGCTGTCGCTGGTGCTGACGCCGTTTTATCAATCGGATTCGATTGTGATGCCGTTCGTCCGCGACAGGCTGGTGGCGACACTGGCAAAAGTCCCGCCGGCGCCGCAGTTTCTTGCTTCCATGGTTACAGGAACGGTGCTCAATCCATTCAAGCCGATCGGGCTTGCGGAAGCGGTGTGGCCGGATCGTTTTGGCGGATGATTTCCGAAAGGTGCGAACCCTTAGCCTGCAAGAATGCATGGAGGCGTTGCGGATAATCGGGAGCGACCGCGTCCTTCACGGATGGGCGTTCGTGCAATGCCTTGCGCCAGGCCGAGACAAACGGCTTTCGGTCCAGGATGCCGAAATCGCCGATCCGGTCGAAGATGTCGAAATAGCGGAAGATCGGCCCGTAGACCGCGTCGACCAGTGAAAAACGCTCGCGGTCGAACCATGGTCCAGCCGCGCCATTCGCCAGTTCCACTTCCAGGCGATCGAACATTGCCGATAGCGCCTCGCTTTCAGCGAGCAGCGCGGCTTCCGTAGGCGCTGAATAGAAGCGGCCGATGCCGCTCAGGATTGCCGAGCCGAACTCGATCCAGGCGCGATGCCGGGCACGGGCATAGGGGTCGGTGGGATGCAGCGGATTGGGCTGGGTTTCCTCGAGGAATTCGAGGATGACGAGCGATTCGAAGATCACCGTTTCCTGGCCGTCATGCTCAACGCGGAGCAGCGGCACCTTGCCGAGCGGTGATATCGCCTTGAACCAGGCAGGCTTGTTGGCGAGATCGACCGTGATGCGTTCGAACGGCACGCCCTTTTCGCGAAGTGAAATCGCCGCGCGCTGCACATAGGGGCAAAGATGATGGCTGACGAGAGTGAGCTTGTCGGTCATCTCACTCCCCCAAGACATAGTTCAAGGCACCGTCCTCGACGCGGGTGGAGAGAAACATCAGGCGGGAGCCCTTCCGCGCCGGGCCTTCGAGGCGATCACCGTTCGCCATGTCGAACGAGGCGCCGTGCCACTGGCAGACGAGCTTGCCGTCCTTGCAGTCGAGCGGGCCACCGAAATGAAGGCAGACGTTGGCGGCGGCGCGGATACGCTCGCCGCTGCGGTAGACATGGACCTCGCGGCCGAAGAACGGAGCGATCAGGCTGCCTGTTTCCGGAATGTCGGCGATCTTGCAGATTTCATGCTTCATCGGAATTGCCTCTCATGATTGATGCGATTGCATCTATATAGATGCATTTGCATCGATCGTCAAGCTTGATGCAATTGCATCTATCGCCTACGATGCAATCATGACCGGGATTCTTTCACCTCCAGCCATCAAGGCCTGGGCCCGCCTGATGCGGGTTTCGCGCCAGTTGTTGGAACGAGCCGAGGACGCGCTGAAGGACAGTGGCCTGCCGCCGCTTGCCTGGTACGACGTCCTGCATGAGCTTGCCGAGGCGGGCGAGGGCGGATTGCGGCCGTTCCAACTCACCGAGCGCACCCTGTTTGCGCAGTACAACATCTCCCGGCTGCTGGCGCGGCTCGAAGCCGACGGGCAGGTCGAGAAGCTTCCAGTTGCCGATGACGGCCGCGGGCAAACAGTCCGCGTCACAGACAAGGGACGCGAGACGCGCCGCCGCATGTGGGCTGTCTACGGCCGGTCGATCGCGGAGTTGGTCGGCTCCCGGCTTTCGAATGACGAGCTCGACGCGCTGTCAGCTCTGCTTGGGCGCCTGCGAGATCCGCCCGCCCTGGAGTGACACGCCTTCATGACGAAGATGGCGACCGATTGGCGAGGTCAGGCACTGCCCAAGAGGAATGCCAATGTCGCCAGAACGCCAAGCCCGATGCGGACCAGATGCAGATTGCCCCATCTGACGATCAATGTCCGAGCTTCCGGATTGATGGTGTTCGCGTCCATCGCCTCCAGCAACCTATTTGCCGGCATCATCACCAGCAGCGTCCATGGCCAAGGCAGGATGATCAGCACGGCGCCGACCAGATAAGCGAGATTGCCGGTCAGCCACCACGCGACGAGGCCAAGAAAACAGGCGATGACGGCGATCGAGGCTTGCATGGCGGCGCCGCGTTTGTACGAAGGCTGCCATTCCTGCAGCAATGCCTTGTCATCGAGGCGAAGCCGCGCCGGCTGCTCGGCGACGCTGACGTAGATAGCCGCGCCAGCGAACACTGCGGCAACGGTCAAGGCAAGCAGTCCGGCGAGCATGATCCGTGTCTCCCGTGATGACCCGCATGGAGCAAACAGAAATAAAGGCTTGCGTCGGGTCGGACAATACGCCATAAAGCCGAACCGTAACGTACGGTACGCCATCGAGCTCGTATCTGAACTGCGGGTGAGTTTGCCTCGTGAGGAAAAACTGTGTTGCACGCTGTGACCGACATCGACACCAGCGAGGCGCTGACGGAGCGGCAGAAGGACGTGCTCGACGCCGCCCTTCGCCTGCTGGTCGAAGAGGGCGATCAGTTGACCATGACCGCCGTGGCGCGGCGGGCGAGCTGCTCGAAGGAGACGCTCTACAAATGGTTCGGCGATCGCGACGGGCTGTTGACGGCAACGGTACAATGGCAGGCGTCCAAGGTGCGGATAGTGCCGGTCGACCGCAAGGGGCTCGACCTCCCTTCGCTGACGGCGAGCCTCGAACGCTTCGCTTCGGACTGGCTCAAGGTAATTTCGAGCGACACCTCGATCGCGCTGAACAGGGTGGCGGTCGGCCATGCTAGTTCGGGGAAGGACGATCTCGGCGCCATCGTGCTGGAGAACGGCCGCTTCGCACTGGCCAAGCGCCTCAAGCCGGTGCTGGAGGCCGGGAGACAGGCCGGGTTCCTTGAATTTTCGGACGCGGAGACGGCGTTCCGCACCTTTTTCGGGCTGGTCGCCCGTGACGTGCAGATCCGCTTGCTGCTTGGCGACCGGCTGGAATTGACTGATGTGGCGATCGGCGGCGATGCCGTCCGGGCGACGCAGCAGTTTCTCGCTCTTTTCGGGGCAAAAACCGGGCCGCAGGGCCCATAGAGCCGGATGATTTCAGGTCAAATCGACCTGAAATCTGAATCCGGCTCTACACTAAAAGATGGAGCATGATGTCGTCCGAAAACCGCTTCACACTTTTCGGCATCATGCTCTGGTTCAAAACGGGAAGGAAGAAAAATGCGTGTCTATTACGATCGCGACGCCGATCTCAACCTGATCAAGGGCAAGAAGGTCGCTATCATCGGCTATGGCAGCCAAGGCAGGGCGCATGCGCTCAACCTCAAGGATTCCGGCGTCAAGGACATCGCCATCGGCCTCAAGGCCGGCTCGGCGACCGCCAAGAAGGTCGAGGCCGACGGGCTCAAGGTGATGAGCGTAGCCGATGCCGCCAAATGGGCCGACCTGATGATGATGGCGACGCCGGATGAGCTGCAGGCCGACATCTACAAATCCGAGATCGCGCCAAACATCCGCGATGGCGCGGCAATCGCCTTCGCCCACGGCCTCAACGTGCATTTTGGCCTGATCGAGCCCAAAGCTTCGGTCGACGTCGTGATGATCGCGCCGAAGGGGCCTGGCCATACGGTGCGCGGCGAATACCAGAAGGGCGGTGGCGTGCCGTGCCTGGTCGCGGTCAACCAGGACGCTTCGGGCAATGCGCTCGACCTGGCGCTCTCCTACGCCTGCGGCGTTGGCGGCGGCCGCTCGGGCATTATCGAGACCAATTTCCGCGAGGAGTGCGAGACCGACCTGTTCGGCGAGCAGGTGGTGCTGTGCGGCGGCCTGGTCGAATTGATCCGCGCCGGCTTCGAGACACTGGTGGAAGCCGGCTACGCGCCGGAAATGGCCTATTTCGAGTGCCTGCACGAGGTCAAATTGATCGTCGACCTGATCTATGAAGGCGGCATCGCCAACATGAACTACTCGATCTCGAACACCGCCGAATGGGGCGAATATGTCTCGGGCCCGCGCATCATCACTGCCGAGACCAAGGCCGAGATGAAGCGCGTTCTGAAGGATATCCAGACCGGCAAGTTCACCTCGGAATGGATGCAGGAATACCGCGCCGGCATGTCGCGCTTCAAGGGCATCCGCCGCAACAACGACAGCCACCAGATCGAGGAAGTCGGCGCCAAGCTGCGCGCGATGATGCCGTGGATCTCGAAGAACAAGCTGGTTGATAAGGCCAAGAACTGAAGGAAATCCACGTTCGTTTCGTTACCCGTCCTCGGGCTTCGCCCTGCGGGCGCGTGGGAATTTCCATGAACAAGCTGGTCGACAAGGCCAAGAACTGATCGCAATTTCATTGCCGATCAAGAAAGGCCGGCGGAGCGATCCGCCGGCCTTTTCGCATCAAGATTGTGTGGTTTCCAGGCTTCTGCACAGGCGCACTATCCTCATCACCGTGATATGCCTGTGCGGGGCATGGCACAAAAGTGCCAAGGGGGTGAGCGTTGGAACTCAAATTTCTGTTGGTCGGGTTTGCCTGCGCGGTTGCCGGCATGCTCTCCCTCGTCACCTTGCTGAAATGGTGGGAGGTGAGGGCGGTCAGCCGCTGGTCTCCGACGCCGGGAAAGATCATCTCGTCGCGGGTCGAGGCTCGCGAGGTGACCAGTTCGGGATCCGGTTCGGACAGCAGAGGGTCGACCGAAATCCGCAACTTCCCGGCAATCACCTTCGAATACAAGGTGAACGGCAAGACATTTCGCAGTTCGCACTACAGCGTGCAGGAGAACCTTGGAAACTTTGCCGTGGCGGAAACCCTTGCGAAATTTCCAAACGGGGCCGGCGTAACCGTCTTCTACAATCCGGCCGATCCGGCCAAGGCCGTGATCGAACGCACCATGCCCGACGGCTCCTTCAAGTTCATGGTCCAGCTTTCGGCCGGGCTGGTGGTCGGCGCGCTTGCATTGGTCTTCTCCGTCGGCGGCGTCCTCGAAGCGGTCCGGCCGTTTTTGCCCAGGCCGCAGAACCTCGGCGCCGCTGCCCTGCTGCTTTTCATGGGATTATTTGTCCTGCGCATGGGCTTTGCCCAGAAGTCACTTGCGGAACAGGCGGCCAAATGGCCCATCACGGCAGGACGCATCGACGCCTCGGGCCTGCAGAAATTCGAGACCCGCGACAGGTCCGGAGGCGGCTATCGGCCCTGGCGAACAGTCTTCAAATCCCGCATCGTCTACAGCTATAGCGTCGCCGGCCAGCGCTACGCCGCCGATCGCATCGCTTTCGGCGCAAACGTGACGGCTTCGCTGCCGAGGCTCGTCAGCGGTCAATCACAGCGCTATCTTCAGGGCGACAAGGTTGAGGTCCACTACGATCCCGACAACCCAGTTGCAGCGGTTCTCGAATGCAGGGTGAGCGGGCTTTGGCTCCTGTGGGTCTGCGCCGTTGGCTTGATAGGTGGAGCCGCGCTGCTTGTCGGGGTGATCTAATGCTGAAGCTGCCGCCCTAGACGCTGTAGATCCAGAGGAAGGGCACTTGTCTTCAGCATCTGACAAGAACTCCGCTGTCGAAGCCAGGCCATGTCAATCTCACCGTCGCCCCGTCGACCACAATATGGATGACACGGGAGAACGGCTCTTTGGCCGACGGGTCGGATCCGTAGCATTGGCTGGCCCGCGCCACCCAGCCCGTGGGCGTCTTGAGGAACGCTGCGTGTTCGCAGCCGAGAGCAGGGACCGACAGCGCGTCGCGGTATAATGTGTAGACAGTCTGGCGTTGAACATCCGCAACGGCGGTACAGTTCGATCTGTTCCCGGACCATATGCCCACATACTGTTCCGCGGCGAAGGCGTGGCCGCACGAAAATGCTAGGATCGAAATGAGCATCAAGAGATTTCGCATCATCGATTCTTTCTTTTCGACGTGGCCTTGGGCCATGCTAAAGCATCGGTGCTCAAACTTCACAATGATGCTGCTCCAAGGGACTTAAATGATCATCCGCAAAGCAGCAGCTATTTTTCTGAGCATGCTGAGCCTGTTGCAAGCAGCGAACGCAACAGAATGTTCGCTCAGCCATGCGACCTATCGCGAGCCGCGTTCGGGAGCGACGATACAGTTCCGGCCAACCAACAACGAGCCGGCCGCGCTGACGACCGAGGTCTTTTCGTTGATCGTGCCCAACACCGACATTCGTCTGCCGTCGGACATTACCTGGACCAATGGCAAGTACTCGTTTCCTGTGGGCACGATCCGGCACACCTGCACCGACGACGATCGTGAGGCTGGTCTCGAGGACGGCACCGGGCTGTGCAGAGTGTGGGATGGGCAGGTCTATGCGTTCAATGCAGGCGGTGCCGAGCAGTTGAGTTCCCGCGAAGCCTCGCCGGCACCGGCAGGGTTGCTGTTGCCTGACTTCGGCGCGATTTTTACCGAATGGCCCGATTTCGCCAAAGCCAATCCCGACGGTTCAGCCTGGGACGCCTTTAGCTTGACGGGTTGTAGCGATGAATAGCAAGAGACTGCCGGCCTGCATCTTCGCCCTGCCGGTCCTTATGGCCATGGCAACCGGCGCTCGTGCCGACCAAAGCAAGCCGTCGCGTCCGCCTGTCGACAAATGCGCTTGGGAACGGCTGGCGGACAAGGATGTTGGGCTGGCTGCCTGGGTGCAGCGCTGCGATTTCGGTTTTCGCCGGATTCATTTCGAGCTTGGCGGCAATGCTCTTGCCATCAAATACAGCGACGGCGGGCCGGCCGATCCCGTCGTCGAAGTCTTCGATATGCTGCCGGGCGAGGCCGCTGACGCTGCATTACAGCGCATATACTCGCAGAAGACCGAGAAGGCTGTCAGCACACGTTGCGTGTTCATGCCTTACACCGAAGGGGTCACGCCCACGGGCACCCTGCGGTATGTCTTCAGTCCCGATGCCGTTTATCTCAGTGAATTGAAAGCCGTTGCCGACCCTGACGAGGTCGGCGAACCGCCGTGCGGCGAATGGGGTGAAGCCCCGGACGGCATTCAGTATTTCGAGGTACAATCACCCGAGCGGCGAAAGCTTCTATTCGTTCGCGTTGGCCAGGAAGAGCCGCTGTTTGACGAGCAGACACTGCAAGTCCTGCCACCCGGATAGCGCCGGTAGATATCAGCCGTAGTGCCAGCTTGGCTTTGGTTCGGTGCCGGTGAACATCACCCCAATTCGGTCCTCGCGGCGCCAGCGGACCACCGCCTTGTAGGCAATGCCGTCGGTCGGAACATAGAGCAGGAACTCATCGGGCACGCGCGCGTCGATCGAGATCTTCAATTCGGCGCCGCCGGCATGCATGTTGCGCAGCGTGCATGTGACCTCGGAATTGCTCACGCCGGTCAGGATCGTCGCGCCCTTCAAGACGCGCTGCCGGTGTTTGTCCCTCTGTTCGTCCTCGGCCATCGCACGCAATCCAGCCATCTTCGCGTCTCGGGCGTTCTGATCGGAAGGATTATTAGACCTGCCTGATAAAAATAACGTTATCACCAGTGGAGGCTTGCGATTTTTCGCGGTTGCTGGCCGTAAGAAAAAATCGGCGCCGCAACGCGCGGCGCCAGACGATATTATTACCGGCCTGCTCAGCTATAGGGCGAGTAGCATTGCTGGCGCGGCCCGTTATAGGGCTGGAACGTGTTGTCCCAGGCGCGGTACGACCGGTAGCGATTGTAGCACCATTGGACATGCGCGCTGGAAAGCCGCTGTGTCCGGTAGTAGCGCCGCGGTGCGGGCGCATCGTAGTAGTTGTAATTGTTGTATAGGCTGCCGAGGCCAAACCCCAGGCCCAGCCCAAGAATCGCGGCGCCGGCACCATCATCGTAGTAACCGCCGCGGTAATGGCGGCGGTGATGGCGCCAACGCCAGTTGTCATTCCAGTCGCCATTGTTCCAGTGTCTCGAGAAATGACGGCCGCGGAAATTGTTGGACCGCCATCTCCAACCATCGTCGCCGCGCCATTGCCGAACGCCGTGATTGCGCCAACGCCAGATCTGCCTGTCATTGCCGCCTGCCCAATCTTCACGAATTTGCACGATGTCGGCGGCATTGCCCGCCACCGGCAGCAGGGGTTTGGGCATCGGCCCGGCAAGCGAGGGGGCCGAGAGGCCGGCGATCAGACCGAGGGCCATCAGCCCGGATCTGACAGAAGATAAAAAGAGCGGTTTCATCGCACTCTCCGAAGATTCAGGCCCCACGCCCAGAATACCCCGGGGAAGGGCCTATTGATGGAACTTTCCATCTGAACGGAAGATGAACAAAAAGGTTCCGTCAACCATAACGGGCGCGCGATCAATCAGAGCCGCCTGATTTCTGCGCCCTTGTTTTCGGGCGCGCTTGCGGGCAAAGGTCAAAGCCATGTCGCTGCGCCTTGCCACCTTCAACGTCGAAAACCTGATGAACAGGTTTGATTATTCCGGATACCGCAATCAGCTCAACGAAGATCGCACGCTGGCGCTTTTCGACATCCAGAGCGAGGCCGAATACAAGATGCTCGAGCAGGCGCGGGCCATCGCCCAATCCGACGACACGCGGCAGTTGACGGCGCTGGCGATCGCGGCCACCCGCGCCGACATCATCTGCATGCAGGAGGTCGACAATATCGAGGCGCTGAGGGCCTTCGAATATGGCTATCTGTTCAAGATGGTGGGGCAAGGCTACCGGCAGAAATACACCACCGCCGGCAATGATTCGCGCGGCATCGACGTCGCCGTGATGATGCGCAACGAGACCGCGCAGGGCCAGCCGATCGAATTCGTGCGCATGACCAGCTACGCCTATGTCACGTTCGAGCAATTCGGGCTGCACACGGCGGAATTGGCAGCGCTTGGTCACCAGGCCAATGAACGCATCTTCCGGCGCGACTGCCTGGAAATCGATCTGACGGTGGCTGGCGCGCCGTTGACGCTCTACCTCGTTCATTTCAAGTCGATGGGCTCGCCCCGCAACGGCCTCGACGGCCGTGAAGCGACAATGCCGCTGCGCATCGCCGAAGCTCAAGCAGTGCGCCGGATCATCGAGGAGCGCTTCGGCACGGACCATGCCGCCGACAAGCGCTGGGCAATCTGCGGCGATATGAACGACTACCGGCAGCGCGTGAAGATCACTGGCGATGTTTTCGACGGCTATCGCTTCGAGGTGATCGACGAGACCCGGTCCTGCATCGATGTGCTCACTGCCGGCGGTTTTTGCGAAAACGCGGTCGAGCGGCGGCCGGAAATGGACCGCTGGACTTTCTATCACACGCGCGGACCGGAAGAGCGGCATCTCTGCCAGCTCGACTACATCCTTTTGTCGAGCGCGCTGGCCAGGCAGAACGCCACCGCGGTTCCCGATATCATCCGCAACGGTCAGCCTTGGCGCACCATATTTCCAGCGGGCCAGGAGGTCGAGCGCTTCCCGCGTGCCGGGTGGGACCGGCCGAAGGCATCCGACCATTGCCCGGTAGCAATTGCCCTCGACATGGTGTGAGACAGGCGTGAGTTTCGATCTGCCGCGCAACGTCATCCTGCCGGTCGATGCCATCGACGTCAGGCTCGATTCCGGCCCGCATCCGTTCGAGCGCGATCATGCCGACGCGATCGCCGAGAACTGGCGGCGTGAGACCGCGGCCAAGCCGGCGCTTTTCGACGGCACCGTGGTGCTGCTTTCTGCTCTCAGCTATCGCGACAATCGCCTCGTTGGCCGCTGCCATGCGGTGCGATATTCGACCTTCATGCTTTGGCGCGGCAATCGACAGGTGGCCGGGGCCGAGCACGCCTATGCCCATGCCATGCTGGTCGCCGGCGACAATGCGCTTGTGGCGATCCGCATGGCGCCGCATACGGTCAATGCCGGCCGCATCTACTTCGCCGCCGGTTCGTTCGAGCCAACCGATTTCCGCGACGGCCTTGTCGACGTCGACTTCAACATGATCCGCGAGGTGCGCGAAGAGACCGGTCTCGACCTGTCAGGCGCGACACGCGGCAGGCGCCATTACGCCCTGTCGACGGCAAGCGGCACGGTGATCTTTCGCCGCTACCGCGAGACGGCCTCCGCCGACGACCTGGCACAGCGGATCAGCGCTTTCGTCGCGGCCGAGTCAGAGCCTGAAATCGAAGGCCCCGTAATCATCCGCAATGCAGCCGACCTGCCGGACGGGCTGATGCCGCATATGGGACCGCTGATCGAATGGCACTTTGCGAGCGAGCAAGGTTTCCAACTCTAACGTCGTAGCCTACCTTCAATAGCCTTGCGGTCGTTGCGGGCGGCAACAAAATACAACAGCACGCCGAGACCCAGGAGCGCGCCCATCGCCGTTCCCATCGTCTGCCCAATTACCTGCTGGAAGTCAGCGGTGACGCGATCGGGATTCTCCATCCCATAAAGGATCAAATTCCACCAAAGCCCTGCCAAGGCGGCTTCGACGATCACAATCGCCAAAGCCAGTCGCGCTTTCTTGCTCATCCATTGTTCCCCCCTTAGTCCCCAACAGCATTGTTATCATTGCAGAATGTGCTGCGACAAGGGCAGGTTGCATAAAAAATTGGCAGCGTCTGGAGGCGACACTTGCTGCAATGCCTATTCATGCCTCAGCGCGTCGATCGGGTTAAGCCGCGCGCCGCGCAGCGCCGGGAAGAAGCCGAACACCATGCCGATCAGCGCGGAAAAGCCGACCGCAAGCAGGATGACCGCCGGGCTTGGCGCAAACGGGATCGTCAGCGCTAGCGAGGCGAGGCCGGCCAGCGCCAGGCCGATCAGGATGCCGATGATGCCGCCAAGCAGCGACAGCACGGTTGCCTCGACCAGAAACTGGATGAGGATATGCTTTTCGTGGGCGCCGATGGCGAGCCTGATGCCGATCTCGCGCGTGCGCTCGGTTACCGACACCAGCATGATGTTCATAATGCCGATGCCGCCGACGAGCAGGCTGACGCCGGCGACGGCGCCGAGCATGCCAGTCATGGTGGTGGTGGCGCTGGCCATGGCATCGGCGATCTGGGTCATGTCGCGGATCGAGAAATCATCGTCACGGTCGGGCGTGATGCGGCGTGTGTCGCGCAAGATGTCCTCGACGCGCTGCTGCAGCACCGTGGTTGGCGTACCGTCGTCGGCGGCGACATAGATCGATTCGATGTCGCGATTGCCGGCAATGCGACGCTGATAGGCCGCAAGCGGCATCAGCACGACATTGTCCTGGTCCTGGCCGAAACCGGTATAGCCCTTCGGTTCGAGCAGGCCGATGATCTTGCAGGAAGTGCGGTTGACGCGGATGATCTCGCCTTCGGGGTCGCCGGCGCCGAAGAACTGCTGGCGCACCGTCTCGCCGATGAGGCAGACGCCGGTGCCCGAGCGAGTTTCCGAATCGCTGAACGGGCGGCCCGAAACCAGCTTCCAGTCGCGGGCATCGAGATAGGCGCTGTCGGTGCCGGTGACGCCCGAGGTCAGGCTTTCGGTGCCGAAAATGACGCGCACCTGCTTTTGCGACGCCGGCGAGATGGCGCGCGAGCCGTCCAGATGCGCGGCAAGCGCTGCAAGATCTTTGTCGCCCAGCGGTCGGACCACCTGGTCGAGCCCTCCAGGTCCGCCAGGCCCGGCCGGACGGCCGGAACGGATGACAAGCAGATTGCTGCCGAGCTTGGAAATATCGGACTTGACCTTTTCGGTGGTGCCCGAGCCGATGGTCAGCATGGCGATGACGGCGGCAACGCCGATGACGATGCCGAGCAGCGTCAGGAACGAGCGCAGCACGTTGCGGCGGATGGAGCGGAGCGAGAGGCGAACGGTTTCCCAGATCATGGCTAGGCCATCTCGAGATTGGCTGTGTCCAAGGCGACATGGCCATCGAGGAAACGGATCGTGCGCTGCGCATAGCCGGCAACATCGGCTTCGTGCGTGACCATGGCGATAGTCAGCCCGAGCTCGCTGTTCAGCTGCGTCAGGAGTTCCATGATCTCGTGCGTGCGGGCGGTGTCGAGATTGCCGGTCGGTTCGTCGGCGACGAGCAGCGTCGGCCTGGTGACGATGGCGCGCGCGATCGCCACGCGCTGCTGCTGGCCGCCGGACAGCTCGGCCGGCGTATGATGCTCGCGGCCGACAAGGCCGACCTCGGCAAGTGCCTGCATGGCAAGGCCGCGACGCTCGCGGGCACCAACGCCGCGATAGATCAGCGGCAGTTCGACATTCTCCGCCGCCGTGGTGCGCGGCAAGAGATTATAGCCTTGGAAGACAAAGCCGACATAGAGGTTGCGCAGCACAGCGCGGCGGTTGCGGTCGAGACGGCCGGCGTCGATGCCTTCGAAGCTGTAAGTCCCAGCGGTCGGCGTGTCGAGGCAGCCAATGATGTTCATCGCCGTCGATTTGCCTGAGCCAGACGGGCCCATGATGGCGACGAATTCGCCGCGTCTGATGGCGAGGTCGACGCCGGCCAGCGCATGCACCCGGGCCTCGCCCTGGCCATAGCTTTTCCAGACCTTGTCGAAGCCGATGAGGGTCGCGCCCGATGCCACGATCAGCTCCGCTGCGAGGCGGTAATGACTTGCGCGCCTTCCTCCAGGCCGGAAACGATCTCGGTCAGTTCGCCATCTGTCGAGCCGACCCTGACGTTGACCGGATGCGGCCGGCCATTCTCCAGCACGTAAAGCGTGCGCGAGCCGTCGCTGGGCTTCGTCGCCGCCTGCCGCTGGCGGTTGCCGCCGGGGCGCCCCATGCGGCCGGTGAACAGGTCGGTGAGGCTCCAGCCGCGCTCCGCCGTCTGCGCCGGCCGGTAGCGGAAGGCGATCGATGGCACGGTGAGCACGTTTTTGGCCTGCTTGGTGACGACCGAGACGGTGGCAGTCATGCCGGGCCGTAACAGAAGCTCGCTATTGTCGACATCCAGCCTTGCATCGTAAGTGACGACGCCGTCGGTGGTGACCGAGGCATAGGAAATGTCCCGGATCTCGGCGTCGAATGGCCGTTCAGGAAAAGCGTCGACGGTGAAGCGCGCATGCTGGCCAGGTTTTACTGCGCCGATATCAGCCTCGTCGACCGCAGCTTTCAGTTCCATGTTCTTCAAATCCGCGGCGATGACGAACAGCACCGGCGCCTGCAGCGAGGAGGCGACCGTCTGGCCGGGGTCGACCGAGCGCGTCAATATGATGCCATCGATCGGAGCGTAGATGGTACTCTTGGCAAGATCCGTCTGCTGCGCCTTGAGATCGGCATTGGCCATGGCGAGGTTGGCTTTGGCGATATCAAGCGCCGCCTTCGAGCGGTCGCGGGTGGCGGTTGCCGCTTCAAGCGACTGGTCCGTCGCCATGCCGCGCTTGGTGAGTTGTACCGCGCGCACCAGGCCCTTTTCGTTTTCGGCCACGGTCACGGTGGCGTCCTCGACGCTCGCCGCCGCCGCCTTGGCCGAGGCCTGGGCGCGCTCGATCTGCACCTCCAGCTTGGCGGTGTCGAGCGCGGCCAGCACATCGCCCTTCTTCACCAGCTGGTTCTCGTTGACCGAAACCGAGCGGACGACGCCGGAGAGTTCGCTGGAAATATCGACCTGGGTGAGGGGCTGCAGCGTGCCGGTAGCCGAAACCGCGACGGTAAGATCGGCCATGGTAGCCAGTGTCGTGGTATACTCGATCTTGGCGGGCGAGCCCGCATACCACGGGTAGCCGACGACACCCGCGGCCACTGCGAGTAGCGCAAGCAGTGCGTAAAGCCAACCGCGACGGCGTTTTGTCTTCAGGCTCTGGTGGTCAAGCCCGAGCGCCGTCTCGATGGCGGAAGCGGATTCCGTCTTTGGCAGATTGACAATCTGGTCCACGCCGGACCCCTATGTTCAGTGATATCCCATCAGTGCACAAATCAGGCCTTATGGTTCAAAATTCAAATTAAATTTCGCTCATGTTGGGAATGAGGCAGAGGACTTACTGAGATGCAGCCGCGGAATTACTTGCTTTACGACGTATTCACCACCAACCGGCTGGCGGGCAATCCGCTGGCCGTGGTGCTCGACTGTGACGGGCTGGACCTTGCGGCGATGCAGGCGGTGGCGCGCGAGTTCAACCTGTCCGAAACCGTCTTCGTGCTGCCGCCTGATAATCCCAAGCATCGGGCCCGCATCCGTATCTTCACACCCGACTATGAAATGCCGTTCGCCGGCCACCCGACCGTCGGCTCGGCGATAGCGCTCGCCGAAATGGCGGGAGAGGCCGCCGGCATCTTCGTGCTCGAGGAGAATATCGGCCCGGTGCGCTGCGCTGTCAGCAAGCACGACGGTTCGACCTTTGCCGAGTTCGACCTGGCGAAACTGCCGGCGCAGCTGGAATTGTCGGCCGATCCCGAGGCGATCGGCGCGGCCCTTGGCCTTGGGCCGCATGAGATCGGCTTCGAGAACCACCGCGTCTCGTTCTGGTCGGCTGGAGTGCCTTACGTGACCATCCCCGTCGCCAATCTGGAGGCGGCCGCCCGGATCAGGCTGGACAACCAAGCTTGGTCGGAGCTCGCACCACGCAAGAGCGATTGGGCCTTCGCCAGCCCCTATGTCTATTGTCGCGAGACGGTGCACCACGACAGTGCCTTCCATGTCCGCATGATCGTGCCCGGCAATCCGTCCTACGAAGACCCGGCGACCGGCTCAGCGGCCGCCGCCTTCGCCGGCGCGATCATGCATTTCGACGGCCCGACGGACGGCGTTTCACAACTGTGGATCGAGCAGGGGCTGGAGATGGGCCGGCCTTCGCGCATTCGCCTCGAACTGAATGTCGAAGGCGGCAAACTGGCGGCCGCCCGCATCGGCGGCCATGCGGTCAAGGTGGCCGAAGGCAGGCTTTTTGTTTGACGACCTCGGCACTTCGGCGATTTGTCGGGAAATGAATCCCACGGGGCTGGACATGGCGGATGTCGGCGGCTATATGCCCGCCAACGCCGGTTTTGCCGGCCGAGTGGGTGCGTAGCTCAGTTGGTAGAGCAGCTGACTCTTAATCAGCGGGTCCACAGTTCAATCCTGTGCGCACCCACCAAAAATCTCTGGGATTTGGTGGAAAGACCTTAACGCGGCGCGAGACAGCTTTTGCCCGTCGCACATGTCGGCAAGCGGCTAGCTGACTCGCCCGACTATTGGATAGTGGGCTTCAGATAGGTCAGGATTGCTCGCGTTATGGCTATCACGCCGTCGACGGCATCGAAGTTTGTTTTGCTCTTGCTTGCGATCCATTCGAGTGCAGGATGCCTGGGCAGTCGAAGTGCATGGAATAGCGCCTCGCCCGAGAGACCGCCCAGTTCAAAGGATGTAGGTTCATCGTCTGCGTAGTAAGGAAAGTGAAAATCCAGCCGGATAGGCCCACCATATCCAAGCTTAAAGGTCATTCTGACTGTAACATTGTGATCAAATCTGTCCTCAAAAATTCCGCAGAACCTAAGGTCCTTGGCATCATAGCTATGCCATTGCCTCGCCAATCCCAAAGAACTCCATACCTTCAGGGTATGGGCTTTCAGTTCTTTGCGATTAGGGAATTTCGTCAATTCCGGGGTCAGATGGATGGGCGGATCACTGTAACCTGTCTCTGTTCTCCACTCTTCCGCAGCACTGCGAAGATCTTCAAAAATTTGGATGATTGGCGGATTCGTCGGATTCCCAGAGTGAACCGAAATCCGGCATTGAGAAATCATCTCGCATAGCTCTTCGACCGTATGGCCCGATCGCTCTGCCCAATCCTCGGTGGCGAGTATCCACGGCGAATTGTATTTCAGCCCGGCAAAAGCGCCGCTCTTGCTGTCGAAATCCCTGATGATCCGAGCAAGAATATCGCGAAGCCCCTGTTTGGGGTCTCCGAAAATCTGTGAGGGTTTGTTCATCAACGCGATCCGCGCTTGGCTCCGCCTTACTTCTCCGAAACCCCAGCCTCCGCAAAGCTTGCCATGCGGGCGTGGCATTCGAGTGCCGAGCGGACGATGTTGACGGCGAGGCAGGCGCCGGAGCCTTCCCCGAGCCGCATGCCGAGGTCGAGCAAGGGTGGCAGGCCGAGCGCTTCGAGCAGGCGGCGGTGGCCGGATTCGGCTGAGACGTGAGCGGCCATGGTGTGAGCGAGGCCAGCAGGGTGCAGCGCTGCCAAAGGTGCGGCGGCGGCGGTGCAGACGAAGCCGTCGAGCAGCACCGGGACGCCTAGGTGGCGCGCAGCTAGCGTCGCACCAAGGATCGCCGCGAGCTCGCGGCCGCCGAGGGCTGCCGCTACCTTCAGGGGGTCGGCTAGCGCCGGGGCGTGGCGCTTCAGGCCGGCCTCGATGGCGACGATCTTGCGCACGAGGCCGGCGTCGTCGACGCCGGTGCCACGCCCTGTCCATCGCTCCGCGCCGCCGCCGAACAGCGCGGTCGAGATGGCCGCCGCCGGCGTGGTGTTGCCGATGCCCATTTCGCCGAAACATACAAGGTCGAGATCCCTGCTGATCGCGTCGTAGCCTGCCGAGACGGCGGCGAGGAAGGCTTCGTCGTCCATCGCCGGCTCTTGCGTGAAGTCGCCGGTCGGACGGTCGAGGTCGAGCGGGATGACGTCCAGCTCCGCGCCGGCGATGCGGGCAAGCTGGTTGATGGCGGCGCCGCCGCCGGCGAAATTCGCCACCATCTGCACGGTGACCTCCGACGGGAAGGCCGACACGCCTTGCGCGGTGACGCCGTGGTTGCCGGCAAAGACGAAAACCTTGACGCGGTCGAGCTTTGGTATGTCGCGGCCCTGCCAGCGCGCCAGCCAGGCGGCTACTGTCTCCAGCCGGCCGAGGCTGCCTTGCGGCTTGGTCAGCGTGTCCTGGCGCCGGGCGACGGCATTTGCGGCGGCATCGCTGCCAGTGGGCAGGTCGAGGCAGGCGGCGCGCAGTTCATCGAGCGATTTGAAAGGCATGGGGGCAAAATCTCCGAAACAGAGTCAAGACAGGGAAACGGAAGCGACGAGCAGGATTGCGATCTCGCCGAGCTGCTGCAGGGCGCCGACGGTGTCGCCGGTCTGGCCGCCGATCTGGTTGAGGCAAAGCGCTCGAAACGCGGCAAACAAGAACGCAAGCAGGATGAGCGCGAACATGGCAGCACTGAACCCAAGCGCCAGCAGCGCGACCGCACCGAGTACGGCACCGATACCGGCGGTTTCGGCCGTGACTGCGCCTGCATCAGCCGAGAGGCCGTCGCTGCGGGCCGGTGGCAGCAGGTGCATGAAGGCGCCGGGCAGGCCGCGCGAGGCCGCATGCGCGGCAATGAGGGCCCAGAAGACATGAGTCGGGCCGGCGAATCCAGAGAGTACGCTCCAGCGGATCAGCAGCGAGATGCCGAGCGCGCAGGCGCCGTAGGCACCGATGCGGCTGTCGCGCATGATCTCGAGTTTCCTGCCGCGCGTCTTGCCGCCGCCAAAGCCGTCGGCGACGTCCGAAAGCCCGTCCTCATGCAGGCAGCCGGTAGCGAGCAAGATCGCGGCAAGGGCCAACGCGGCAACAGGACCTGCGGCTAGGCCGAGCCTTGTGCCGATGGCGTAGACCAGCGCACCGACCAGAGCGACGGCGAGACCGGCAACGGGTGCAGCCCAGATCGCAGCGGCAAGGCTGCGGCCACGGAAGTCGGCTCTCGGCAGCGGCAGCCGGGTGAAGAAGACGAAGCAAAGCGCGATGTCCTCGAAAATCTGCCGCTGCGAGGCCTTCATGCGCCCCTCGCAATGGCATGGAAGAAGGTGCCGCTGACATTACCGCCCCGGTAGCCGGAGGCGCCGAGCGGATTGCCTTGCCCATCGGCGAGGTCGGCCAGCGGCTCGTCATTGCCGGTCGCGATCATCTGCGCATAATGGAATTCGTGGCCGCGGATCAGCGTGCCTTGGCTGCCGAGCGGACAGCCGGACCGCAGCCGCGCCTCGCGGTAGCCGAGATTCATCTTGCGCTTGGCGAAGCTGGTCGAATGGCCGAGGAGGCCAAGCATCCGATGCGTCTCGCCCGACGCGTCCTCGAGCGCTTCGCCCAACACCATGAAGCCGCCGCACTCGCCGTGCACCGACCGCGTGGCGGCGAACCTCGCCATGCCCGCCCTGAAATTCGCAGCGGCCGCGAGGCGGCCGGCATGAAGCTCGGGATAGCCGCCGGGCAGCCAGCAGACATCGCAATTGTCGCCAGGCGCTTCATCGGCGAGCGGCGAGAACGGAACGATCTCGGCGCCGGCCTTGCGCCAATGCGCGGCAACGTGCGGATAGAGGAAGGTAAAGGCGGCGTCCTCGGCGAGTGCAATGCGCTGGCCGGGCGGCGGCAGCGCGTCGCCGAAATTGCCCGGTGCGGGCGTGAATGGCGCCGCCAGCGCCATGATGGCGTCGAGGTCGAGCGAGCGCTCGACCATGTCGGCCAGCCGGTCGAGATGCGCCATCAGATTCTCATATTCGCCGGCCTGGACGAGGCCGAGATGGCGCTCGGGCAGGTTGAGCGAGGGATCGCGCAGGATGGCACCGACGACAGGCAGGCCGAGTGCTTCGATGGCATCGCTGCAAAGCCGGCGGTGGCGCTCGCTGCCCAGCCGGTTGAGCACGACCCCGGCCATGCGCACATCCGGATCGTAGGTGGCAAAACCCTTGGCGACGGCTGCTGCCGTGGTCGATTGACCGGAGACATCGAGTACCAGCAGCACCGGCAGACCATAGAGTCGGGCGAGATCGGCGGCCGAACCGGTGCGCCCTTGAGCAGCAGGAATCCCGTCGAACAGGCCCATGGCGCTTTCGAGGAAGATAAAATCGGCATCTTCGGTCGCTTCACCGGCCAGTGCGTTGAGCAGGGCGGGCGGCATTGCCCAGCTGTCGAGATTGACGCCGGACAAGCCGGTGGCGGCGGTGTGGAAGCCAGGATCGATATAGTCCGGGCCGGATTTGGCGCCGCGCACTTTCAGGCCGCGCCGGGCAAGTGCGCGCAAAATGCCGATGGTGACGCTGGTCTTGCCCGAGCCCGAGCGCGGCGCGCCGATGATGATGGCGCGGGTCATGGCTCACCCGCCAGTGCCGCGCGCATCCCGACGATGCCGCCGACGACGATCAGCGCCGGCGAGGTCAAGCCGGCTGCGGCCGTTTCCTCGGCAATCGTGGCGAGCGTGGCGACGACGATACGCTCCTGCGGCGTCGTCGCGGCAACGATGACCGCGGCGGGCGTCGAAGACGGCAGGCCGCCCTCTAGCAACGAAGCGGCGATCAGCGGCAGGTTGGCCATACCCATATAGACGACCACCGGCTGGCCGGTGCGGGCGATTGCCGCCCAGTCGAGATCATCATCGGTGCCGGCGGCATGGCCGGTCGCCAGGATCAGCGCCTTGTTGATGCCGCGCATGGTGCCGGGAATGCCGGTCGCGGCCAGCGCGCTGAGGCCGGACGTCAGGCCAGGCAGGATGCGGAACGGGATAGTTTCCCCGGCCAGTGCCAGCGCCTCTTCGCCGCCACGCCCGAAAATATAGGGGTCGCCGCCCTTCAGCCTGACGACGCGCCGGCCCTCGCGCGCCAGCCGGACCAGCAAGGCGGTAATGTCGTCCTGCTTCATCGACGGCTTGCCGCCGCGTTTGCCGGCATAGAACAGTTCCGCGCCCTCGGCGACAGCGACGACTTCTGGCGAGACCAGCGCGTCATAAACCAGCGCGTCGCACTGTCCGAGGGCGGCTAGCACTTCCAGCGTCAGGCAGCCGGGATCGCCAGGGCCGGCGCCGGCCAGCCAGACATGCCCGGGCTCAAGCTGGCGCGGCTTGAAGTTGAGCCGGGTGAGCGCCTGCTCGACCGTAGTGTTTCTGTTGCTGCCGCTCACAATCCGTCCCGTCCGCGAAAGCGTCGCTGGTAGTGCGCGTCGTACAGTGAACTTTCGCCAAAGCCCTCCGCCTCCAGCGAGCGGCCGACGAAGATGATTGCCGTGCGTTCCATCGGATCGGCGGCCAGTTGCGCCTCGATGGTGGCCAGCGTGCCGGTCAGCACGCGCTCGTCCGGCCAGGAAGCACGGAAGACGACCGCCACCGGGCAATCGGCGCCATAGAACGGCGTCAGTTCGGCGACGATCCGGTCGATAGCGTGGATGGCAAGGTGGATGGCCAGCGTGGCGCCGGTGCGGCCGAAGCCGGCCAGCGTTTCGCCGGGCGGCATTTTCGAGGCGCGGCCGGAGATGCGGGTCAGCACCAGGCTTTGCGCGACTTCTGGAATGGTCAGCTCGCGGCGCAGCGCTGCCGCCGCAGCGGCGAAGGACGGCACGCCCGGCGTCAGCGTGTAAGGAATGCCGTGCTTTTCCAGCCGGCGGATCTGCTCGGCAACGGCGCTCCACACCGAAAGATCGCCGGAATGCAGGCGGGCGACATCATTGCCGGCCGCGTGGGCGGCCAGATATTCGGCCTCGATCTCGTCGAGCGCCATCGGCGCGGTGTCGATCAACCTCGTTCCGGGCGCGCAGTGCTGCAACAGCTCCGGCGCGACGATCGATCCGGCATAGAGGCAGACGGGACAACTGCCGAGCAGGCGGCTGCCGCGCAAGGTGATGAGGTCGGCAGCACCCGGGCCGGCACCGATGAAGTGAACGGTCATGCCGCATCTCCGCTGATGGCGATGGCGCAAGTGACAGCACCGAGCACGGTGCGCGGCCCGAGCAGTTTTGCGCCTTTGCCGGCGGCGGCAAGCGCCGAGGCTTCGGAAACCGACGGCGTGCCGGCATGCTCCTGCGATAGGTCGGAACGGCTGGTCGTAGATGCGGCTTTGAGTTCATCCTGCTCGACGACGATCACCGGAAGGCGGAGTTCGCGTCCGGCGGCGAAGATTGCCGCTTCATCCTGCTTGAGAGACGCGGTCGCGAGGGCTGAAAGCGCGGGCAGGGCAAGCCCGTGCGCTTCCAGTGCGGTTTCTACCGCGGCAAGCACGTCGCGCGCGCTGACGCCTTTGCGGCTGCCGATGCCCGCGACCATCATGGCTTCACCCAGCTCCATTGAGTGACCGGCATAGCCGGCCGCCAGGCCTGCATCGAACCAACCGGCGAAGCACGGGATATAGCAATGCGGGTGAGCTGGCCGCCGTGCGCGGCGTGACGGGAAAGCAGCAGCGCCTCCATCTCCAGGGTCACCGCATTAGCGACGAGGCGGCCGCCGGCAGACAAGGCATGGATGGCTCCTTCCAGCACGCCGGCATCGCTGCCGCCGCCGCCGATGAAGATCGCCGCGGGCGTCTCCAGCCCGGCAAGCGCTTGCGGTGCCGAACCTTCAACGACGGCAAGACCGGGAACGCCGCAAGCCGCGGCGTTGCGTCGGATGCGCGCGGCGCGGGCCGGATCGGCCTCAACGGCGATCGCACGCATGGAAGGATGGGCCAGCATCCATTCGATGCCGATGGAGCCCGATCCGGCGCCGATGTCCCACAGCAGTTCGCCGCGTCTTGGCGCGAGAGCGGACAGGGTGACGGCGCGCACTTCGCGCTTGGTGATCTGGCCGTCATGCTCGAACAAATGATCGGCAAGTCCCGCTGTCAGCGGCAGGATGCGTGCTTGCGAAGTCGATTCAACTTCGATCGCGAGCACGTTGAGTGGGTTGATCTTTTCGAGATCGAAGGTGCCGGCGCTCGCCGAGCGCAGCCTTTCGTTCGGACCGCCGAGCGCCTCCAGAACGGTCAGCTGCGAGGCGCCGAAGCCGAGCTCTGTCAGCAGACCGGCAATCGCTCCCGGTGCATCGCTGTCCGAGGTCAGCGCGAGAATGCGGGTGCAAGGATGCAGCAACGGCCGGATCAGGTCGAGCGAGCGACCATGCAGCGAGGCGGTCTCGATATCCTGCAGCGGCCAGCCAAGGCGGGCGGCGGCCAGCGAGAAGGCCGAGGGCGCAGGGATCACCCGCATATCCTCCGCCGCCAGCTTGCGGCCGAGGGTGGCGCCGACACCATGGAAAAACGGGTCGCCGGAGGCCAGCACACAGACGCGTCGGCCGGCCAGTGCCAGCACGTCGCGCATTTCGGCATCGAAAGGGGCCGGCCAGGCGCGCACTTCACCTTTGGCGAGCGACGCGACGAGGGCAAGGTGGCGCTTGCCGCCGAAGACGAATTCGGCCTCCGCGATCAACCGCTTGGCCTCGTCGCCGAGACCCGCTACACCGTCCTCGCCGATGCCGATGATCGTGAGCCACTTTGAGGTGAGCTTGGCGCCGCGCGGAGGTTCAGCAGGCATGATGACCCACCGCATTCTGATCCTCGGCGGAACCACCGAAGCCCGGCAACTGGCCGGAAAGCTGGCCGCGCGCGCGGATATTTCGGTCATACTGTCGCTGGCCGGCCGCACCGAAAACCCGGCCGCGCAGGGGGTGCCGGTGCGGGTCGGCGGCTTCGGCGGTGCCGGCGGGCTGGCGGCGTATCTCCGCCAGAACAAGATCGACCTGCTGATCGACGCCACGCATCCCTATGCGGCGCGAATCTCCGCCAATGCGGCGGAAGCAGCGCGCATGACCGGCGTGCCTATCGTTGCGCTCAGGCGTCCCGGATGGGAGGCGGTCGAAGGTGATCGCTGGATGTTGGTCGACACCGTTGCCAGCGCGGTGACGGCTCTGGGATCGGTGCCGCGCCGCGTGTTCCTGGCGCTCGGGCGACAGGAGGTCGCTGCCTTCAAGGCCGCTCCCCAGCATCATTATCTCATCCGCAGTGTCGACCCGGTCGAGCCCAGGCTCGCTGTGCCCGACGCGACCTATCTCTTGGCGCGCGGGCCGTTTCATGAGGTCGATGAGCGCGCGCTGCTCGGAAGCCGTGGCATCGAAGTCGTTGTTTCCAAAAACAGCGGCGGCGAGGCGACCTACGGCAAGATCGCGGCGGCGCGAGCGCTGGGAATCGAGGTGGTGATGATCCGCAGGCCGGCGCTGCCGGACGTCACGTCGGCTGAGACCGTCGAATCTCTTGCCGCGATGGTCGATCATTTTCTGGTCGGTCATGTTCTTGGGCCCGCTGCCGAACGCGGCGTGTAGACCAGCGCGGCCTTGTCACCCCGCTTGATGATCCTGGTTTCCGGCGAGCCGATGATGATGCAGGTCGACATGTCGGCCTTCGCGGCATCGGCGTCGGCCAGCAGAAAAACCTCGATGCGCTCGTCGGGACGGCCGGCGGCACGGCCGAAGATCACCGGCGTGGTGCCGGGCAGGATCGCCGTCAGGCATTCGAAGGCGCGGCCTAGCTGCCATGGGCGCGCCTTACTGATCGGGTTGTAGAGCGCGATGACGAAGCCGGCGCCGGCTGCCGCCAGCAGGCGTAGCTCGATCAGGTCCCACGGCTTCAGATTGTCGGACAGCGAGATGGCGCAGAAATCATGGCCGAGCGGCGCGCCGATGCGGGCGGCGACGGCGAGCATGGCGGTGATACCGGGCACGATGGCGATGTCGACCGCGCGCCATTCGGGTGGGCCCGCCTCTATCGCCTCGCAGACGGCCGCGGCCATGGCGAAGACGCCCGGATCGCCGCCCGACACGACGGCGACATCGTGGCCTTCCACAGCCTTGAGCAGCGCGTCCCTGGAGCGCGCGAGTTCCTCGCGATTGTCGGAAGCGACGCGAATCTGGTCGGGGCGCAGATCGAGCCGGTCGAGATAAGGCTTGTAGCCGTAGAAGAATTTTGCCTCGGCAACGGCGCGGCTTGCCTCCGGCGTCACCTGGTCGGCGTTGCCGGGCCCGAGGCCGATGACAGTGAGGCGGCCGCTCATGCTTCGGCTTTCAATGCGCTTGGCCGGCCCGACCAGCCGGCCACCAGCACGATGGCGAAATAAGGCGCCTGGTCGTCCTTTTTATCGGCCAGCCGCATCGAGACGCCGCCCGGCATGGTGCCGCGCTCGACATAGATGGCCCGCGCCAGCTTGTCGGTTGCCTCCAGCCCGCGCCTGATCTTGGGCAGGTTGCGGCCGACCTTCATGATCACCGCAGCGTCGGTGTCGGCGAGGCGCCGCGTCAGCTCGAATTCGCTCATGGTGCCCGGCAGCACCGTCAGCACGTCGTCGCCCTGGACGATCGGCAGGCCGGTCGCCGACCAGCAGCCGGACATGGCGGTGACGCCAGGAATGACTTCGGTCGGAAAACGGTGCGCCAGCCGGACATGAAGATGCATGTAGGAGCCGTAGAAAAGCGGATCGCCTTCCGAAAGCACCGCGACCATCCTGCCGGCGCTGAGGTGCGCGGCGACCTTTTCGGCCGATTCCTCGTAGAAATCGGTGATCTGCGAGCGGTAATCGCTGTGATCCTTATTAATTTCGGTCGTCACCGGATAAAGCAGCGGCAACTCTATCAAATCAGGGCGAAAATGGGCGCCGACGATGGCGCGCGCATTGCTGTTGTTGCCGCGCTTGGCGAAATGCGCGACGACATCGGCCTCAGCCAGCGCGCGCACTGCCTTCAGCGTCAAGAGTTCCGGGTCGCCGGGTCCGGTGCCGACGCCGACAAGCCTGCCTTTTGCAATCGCATTCATAGGCCCGGCCTCGCCAATGCATTGAGGGCGGCGGCGGTCATGGCGCTGCCGCCCAGCCGGCCGCGCACGATGGCGTAAGGCACGCCATAGGAATTTTCGGCCAGCGCATCTTTCGATTCAGCGGCGCCGACAAACCCGACCGGCATGCCGATGATCGCCGCCGGCTTCGGCGCGCCGTCGCGCAGTTTTTCCAGCAGATAGAAAAGGGCTGTCGGCGCATTGCCGATGGCGACGACCGAACCGGCCATGCGCTCGCCCCACAGGTCGATCGCGGCGGCCGAGCGGGTGTTGCCAATCTTTTTCGCGATGTCAGCGGTCCGCGGATCGCGCAGCGTGCAGATCACATCGTTGCCGGCCGGCAGCCGGGCGCGCGTGACGCCGTGCGAGACCATCTGCGCGTCGCAGAAGATCGGCGCGCCGGCGCCCAGGGCCGTGCGCGCGGCGGCGACGAAATCGCTCGAGAAAACGAAGTGCCTGCAAGCGTCGACCTGGCCGCAGGCATGGATCATGCGAATGGCGACGTCGGCCTCGGCTTCGGAAAAGCGCGACAGGTCGGCCTCGGCGCGGATGATGGCGAAGGAGCGCTCGTAGATCGCCGTGCCGTCACGGATGTAGTCGTAGGCGTTCTGGGCGGGCATGCTCATTCCTGTCGATAGATTTCGGTGATGCCGGCCGCGCCGAGCCTCGCCAGGCAGGCGGCAGCGGTTTCGCCGGGATGTCGTGCGCTGCGGATCACCGCTGCAACGCGGCCGATGCCGTGCGCGGCGTCGTAGCCCGGCCTGTATCCGGCGGGCAATGCCTTTGCCGTCCCGTCCACGACAAGTCCGGCTCCGTTTTCGCCACCGACCAGGGTCAGCGCCGCCGGACCGGGATGGGCGCAGCCCTTGGCGCAGCCGGAGATGTGCAGCGTTAAGGAGGAATCGAGGATGTCGCGGTTTTCTGTAGCGATGATCTCGGCGATGTCGCGGGTGGCGATCCGGCCGGAGGCGCAGGCGGGTGCGCCGGGGCAGGTGGCGATCCTGGTGCGCGAATCGGCTGCGTCGGTGACGAAGCCGAGGGTTGCGGCGGTTTTCTGGAGTGAAAGACATGCGGCTGGGGAGAGGCCAAGCAAAAGCAGCGCGCGACCCGGCGCCAGGCGGATTTCGGTGGTGCCGAGGGTGAGGGCGTATTGGGTGAGATCGATAAGTTTTTGCGCTGGTATGCTGCCGAACGGCAGGCCGATGCCGAGGGCGATTGCGGCGGCTAGGTTAAAAACTCCGATGGGCTGGCGTTCCGTCGCGCCCCCCTCTGTCCTGCCGGACATCTCCCCCACAAGGGGGGAGATCGGCAGCTTCAGCGGCGGCTCAGGACCTCGGGTGATAGGCGAAAGCCGAGATGAGGGCGCAATCTCCCCCCTTGTGGGGGAGATGTCCGGCAGGACAGAGGGGGGCGCGACGGATCGCCAACTTGCGAGAGATCTCAGCTGCCTCGCCGTCAAATCCCGCGCATGGGCATCGCGGCCCTTTTCGGCAACCATCCTGAGAATGGCGACGGCGATGTCACAAGCCGCATCTTCCTCGGACATCGCCAGCGGCGTGGCACCCTGCGCATCTCCGGCGAGCGATACCCGCCACTTAATTCCGTCGGCGGCCCGCACCCCGACCAGCCTGACATCGGCCGTAACCGCATCCATTGTCAGCTGCCCGCCGCCGTCAACAATCACCGACACCTTCGGGCCAAGGCGTTGCGTAACACCGGCGTCCTCAATTGCCGCCCGAATCCGCCGCGCCATTGGGCGCGGGTCGGCTATCTCCTCCTGGTCGAGCCCGGCCAGCGGGCCGGTCTCGACCGGCACGCCGGTGCGCACCGCGATGCCGAGCGCATCGACCTCCATCGCCAGCAGCCGCGCGCTTGCCGGCGTCAGGCCGCGGATCTGCAGGCTGCCGCGGGCGGTCACTTCCATGATACCGTTGCCATGGCGCAAGGCAGATTCGCAGAGTCCGATCAACGACTTCGGCAACAGTCCTCCAGCGACCGGATTGAGCCGCACCAGCAGCCCGTCGCCGGTCTGCATCGGCGCGGACAAGGCAGGGCAGGCGCCACGGCGCGAGAAAGCGTTCATGCCGCCACTCCCAGAGCTTGCGCTTCGGCAATCAGTGCGGCGAGATCGTCATCGATCGAATTGCGCAGCGGATGCCAGAGCCCGCGCCGCCGTGCCGACAGCAAACGCTCGGCAATCACCTTCGCCGCCGCCGGGTTCTCGCGCAGGATGAAGGCGCGCACCACGGGGTCGCCAAGATAGGCGTCGTGCACCGCCTCGATCAGCGTGCCCGATATGGCATGGGTAGTCTCAGCAAAGCCGACAAGCCGGTCGACCGTCTCGGCGAATTCCGAGGCGCCGCGCGGGCCATGACGCATCTGGCCGGCGATGAAGCGCGGATTGACGGCGCGTGCCCGCACGACGCGCGACACGGCCTCACTGATCGAGCGCGGCTTCGGTCTTTGCGGGTCCGTGGTGTCGAGCACGATCACGTCGGCGTTTTTGCCGAGCGCGGCAAGTGCTGCCGAAAAGCCGCCGATGAAGGCGACGTCGGCCGAGCCTTCGAGGATGTCGCGGCCGGGGTCGTCGCCGGTATGAACCAGAAGATCGGCCTCGGCGAGGCGATCCTCGAACGCGCCGGGCGCCGAAATGCCTTTGCCCTCGGAGCCGCCATAGGCGTGCGAGGTGGCGGCGAGATAGGTGCGGCCGATCTCTTCGCGCGCGGCCCAGTCGCCGCTCGACAACAAGTCCTCGACGCCCGCGCCGTAAGTGCCCGGCGAGGTGCCGAAAATGCGCGGGCTGATCTTGCCGTCGATGCGGGTCCTAGCGGCGAGCGGGTTTTCCGAATCATCCTCGTCGCGGGTCGCCACCGCGTTGGCCGCGGCGTCGATCAGCGCGATCTGGGTCGGGAACATGTCGCGGAACAGGCCCGATATGCGCCAGGTGACATCGATGCGCGGACGGCCGAGTGTTGCCGGCGGCAGCACATCTATGCCGGTGATGCGGCCGGTGGCGGAATCCCATTGCGGCCGGCAGCCCATCAACGCCAGGCCTTGCGCGATCTCCTCGCCGCCGGTGCGCAGCGAGGCCGAGCCCCAGAGATCGATGACCAGCGAGCGCGGCCAGTCGCCATGCGATTGCATGTAGCTGCGGACGACTTCCTCCGCTGCCACCCTGCCCAGATCATAGGCGGTCGGCGTCGGCATGGTGCGCGGATCGGCGGTAAACAGATTGCGGCCGGTGGGCAGCACATCGCGCCGGCCACGCGCCGGCGCACCGGCCGGACCGGCAGCGATATGGCGGCCGTCGAGGGCCGCAAGCACTGCGGCCTTTTCAGCTGCCGCGCTTTGCCGGCGCAACGGATCGGTCTCGCCTTCGGGCGAGCGGCCGTAAATATGCAGGCCGTCCTTGATGGCGAAATCCTTGAGATCGCAGAGCCAGGCGTCGATGCGGCGCAAAGCCTCGTCGGCTGCGTCGGCCCTGGCGACGCCTGCCTCTGAGGCGAGGCCGGTCTTTTCCGCCGTCTCGACGATCAGCTTCGCCAGGCGGTCGCGGCGGCGGCGGTCGAGCCCGTCGGCCTGGGCATATTCGTCAACCAGTCGTTCAAGCCTGTGCTGGTTTTCGTCCAGCCCGGCGCCGGTCAGCGGCGGCGGCAGATGGCCGAGCGTGACGGCGGCAATGCGCCGCTTGGCCTGTGCTGCCTCTCCCGGGTTGGAGACGATGAAGGGATAGATGATGGGCAGGGGACCGGTGACTATCTCGGGAAAGCAGTTTTCGCTGAGCGCCACGGTCTTGCCGGGCAGCCACTCCAGCGTGCCGTGGGCGCCGACATGGACAATTGCATGGATGCCGAGCGACTTGCGCAGCCAGAGGCCAAAGGCGACCAGCGCATGGCGCGGCGGCAGCGTCGGGTCGTGATAGTCGGCGCGGCGGTCGGCTGAGCGCCCGCGGTCAGGTGCGAGTGCCACGGTGACGTTGCCGAAGGTGGCTGCGCGGAAGGCGAATTTTGCGGCGGCAGGCGCTTGAACACCCCCCTCTGTCCTGCCGGACATCTCCCCCTCAAGGGGGGAGATTGCGCTGTTGTCTCTGCTTTCGCCAATTACCGAGGGCCTTAAGGGAGAGCCGGTGGCGGAACTGCCAATCTCCCCCCTTGAGGGGGAGATGTCCGGCAGGACAGAGGGGGGTGCCTCGCACAAACTTGTGTCATCTGCCGCATTCCCCCATGCGGCCGTCACGGCAGCTATCGCCTCAGCAGGCAATTCCGCCGAGTATTCGAGATAGTCCTCAAACCCCAACCCTTCACCTCCACGCCCCAACGCATCCAGCAACTCGCGCGGCGTTTGCGGAATCCTTTCAACGGCGTAGCCCTGTTCGCTCAGGTCGTGCAGCATTGCCAGCACGCTGGACGGCACGTCGAGACCAACCGCGTAGCCGGTGCGACCGGGGGCGCTCGGATAGTCGGGGATCAGGATGGCGAGCTTGCGCTCCGCACGCGGCGTCCGCTGCAGGCGCACGAAGGCCTCGACACGGTTCGCCACTTGCGCCACGCGGTCGGGCTCAGGCCGGTTGGCGAAGGCGCGGAAGGCCAGCGCCGGGTCGGTTTCGCTTTCGCCCTTGAATGAAATGGCGCCGGCCAGGATGCGGCCGTCGAGCTCGGGCAGGACGACATGCATGGCAAGGTCGGCGGGCGCCAGGCCGCGCTGATTGGTTTGCCAGATGTCGCGGCGGGTGGTCGCGACGATGACCTGGAACACCGGCACGCCGGCGCGGTCGAACAGGGTTTCAACGCCGGGCTCGGCACCCGAGGCGAAAGCCGTGGCGGTGATGATGGCGGCAGGCTTCAGGGTTGCGAGCGCGGTTTCGACAAAGGCGAGCGACGCCGGGTCCTTGAGGCTGGAGACGAACATAGGCACGGGAGCCATCCCGCGGTGGCGCAGGGCTTCGAAAAGCGCGTCGATGGGCGCAACATCGGCGGCGAGCAGCATCGAACGGTAGAAGAGAATTGGCACGACGTCCCCCTCCCTCTCGAGGGGAGAGTGGCCCGCAGAGCCGGGTGGGGTCGTCACGGCAATGCGCGACGTTTTGTGTAGGCGCGCTTCGGAGAGGACCCCACCCCCGGCCTGCGGCCGGACCCTCCCCTCGAGGGGGAGGGGGACGCCGCGTTCTACGACCCCCAGTCCCGGCTCGTAAAATCCCGCCTTTGGCACGCTAACAGGTTCGGCTACCGCCGCACCCGATCCAGCGAGACTTGCCAGCCTCTGCACCAGCGCCGTCATATTCGCCGGTCCGCCCTCGCGGAAATAGCCAAGCAGGCCGTCCAACTCCTCGCGCGGCAGCGTCGAGCCTTCGATCAGCCGCAAATCCTCGTCGTGGCTCTCGCCGGGCAGCAGCGCCAGCTTGATACCGCGATTTCGCGCGATAACGGCGAGCTGGTCGCAGCCATAGCGCCACCACTCGTAGCCGCCGAGGATGCGGACCAGAATGACCTTGGCGTGGCGGGCGACACTGTCGATCCACAGGTCGACGGACATCGGATGGCGCAGGTCGCGCAAGGCGGCGAGCCGCATCGACGGCAGGCGGTGCGCATCTGCCTTCCACGCCGCCGCCAGCCCGGCCAGGTCGCTGTCGGTGAAGGACAGCGCCACGACATCCGCAGGCGTTTGCCTGAGATCGACAGGCTCGGCGAGATCGTCGAGCGAGGCGGATGTGGTGGTGAGGATGTGCATCGCGGCTCGTACCTGGGTCAGCCGGCGAGGATACGCTCGATGGCCGGGCGGTTCAGCCCTTTCAGGCCGATGACGACCAGGCGCGAGCGGCGGTCGTCTTCGGCGGTCCAGGCGCGGTCGTAATAGTGGTTGACGCGCGGACCGACGGCCTGCAGCAGGAGCCGCATCGGCTTGCCGCCGACTTCGACGAAACCCTTGACGCGCAACACGTTTTCTTCCTCCGCCGCCGTGGCGACCCGTTGTGCGAGCTCGTCCGGGTTGGACACAGACGTGATGTCGATGACGAACGAGTCAAAATCGTCATGTTCGTGGTCGAGCTCGTCGTCGTGGTGGGTCTTGCGGTTCTCGATGTCGTCCTCGACGGCGAGGCCGAGGCCGAGCAGCACCGACGGGTCGACCTTGCCTTGCGAAGTCGGCACGATCTTCACCGCCCGAGCAACGTGCTTGCCGATGACGGCATTGGCACGGACCGAGCCGGCTGCGTCCATCAGGTCGCTCTTCGACAGGATGATCAGGTCGGCGCAGGCGAGCTGGTCTTCGAACACTTCCTCGACCGGATCGTCATGGTCGAGCGTCTCGTCCTGCGCGCGCTGGGCCTGCAGGGCGTCCATGTCGTTGGCTACGCGGCCATCAGCCAGCGCCGGTCCGTCGACCACGGCAATGACGCCGTCCACCGTCACGCGGCTTTTCACCGACGGCCACTGGAAGGCCTGGACCAGCGGCTTGGGCAAAGCGAGGCCGGATGTCTCGATCAGGATGTGGTCGACCCTCGGCGTCAGCGACAGGATCTGGTCCAGCGCCGGGACGAAATCATCGGCGACGGTGCAGCAGATGCAACCATTGGCCAGCTCGACGATGTTTTCCTCGGGGCAGGTGTCGATGGCGCAGCCCTTCAGGATCTCGCCGTCGATGCCGATGTCGCCGAACTCGTTGACGATGATGGCCAGGCGCTTGCCTTTGGCGTTTTCGAGCAAATGGCGGATCAACGTCGTCTTGCCGGCGCCGAGAAAGCCGGTGACCACGGTGCAGGGAACGCGCGAAAGGGAGGCAGCGGTCATGTCAGGTCCTTCAAAAGGTCAAGGGGAGGGATGCGGGCAACCAGGCCGCGCTTCAGGCAATCGGGACGGCCGCGCCATGGAATGAGCCCATCCGTCGAGGTGGCGAACAGCTTTGCCCCGGTGACGAGATCGGCGCCGCTGGTCGTGGTCAGATCACCGAAGACGTAACTCCAGCAGCCGTCGCGCAGCATGGCCGCGCTGAGCCGGCGCTTGCAATTGCCGAGGCATTCGACGGTACGGATTTTGATGTTTTCGCTGGAAGCGGCGCGGCGCGTGTCCTCTGCGAGCAGTTCGCCGGCGCGCGGATGAGCGTCCGAACCGGTCTCGTCACGGCAGGACGAGCAGACGATGACGGTAACGCCGGCCGGGGAATCACCATGGCCGGACAATAAATCCGCTGTCTCAGCCGGAAAACTGCTGTCGCGTTCCAAATCAGGCTCCTTGCCCGGAAAACCCGCCAGGCGATCGGATTCTTATGTCCTAGACGGCAGGTCTCCTGGCTCGCGGGTCATCGCCTGGGTGCCGCCTTCCCGGGAATATCCCAGTGGTTTTCGGCCGAGGCTCGTCGCTTACAGTTGCGGGGACAGCCGCGGATTTGAAATCGAGATTTCGCACCGCATTCCCTCTTGGCCCCTGCCGTTGCGGGCAGGGGACCGTCTGGAACGGATTTAGGCTTGTGGAGGCAGTCGTGTCAACGCACGTCTATGACGCGGCGATATCCGCTAGCGGCTGGCCAAGGTCGCCGGCAGCTGTCACCTCGATGCGCTCAAGCCCGAGCCAGCCCTGCATCTGCTTCAATTCCTCGAAGAGTTCGGCAGCGGTTTGTGGCGGGGCGCCGGGCTCCGCATAGGCGGCATGGACGCGCAATACGCCGGCCGGGCGGTCGGCCCTGAGGTCGACACGCCCGACGATGCTGTCGCCGAGCAGGAATGGCAGCACATAATAGCCATACCGGCGCTTTTCGGCCGGCGTGTAGATCTCGATGCGGTAGTGGAAATCGAACAACCGCTCGGTGCGCGATCGTTCGAAGACGACGGGATCGAACGGCGCGAGCAAGGCGCGCGCCTCGATCTTGCGCGGCAAACGGGCGTCCTTGTGGAGATAGGCTGTTTTGTTCCAGCCGTCGACGCTCACCGGCAACAGCTCGCCGGCCTCGACCAGCTCCTCGATGCGGCCCTTGATGTCGGCGGGCGAGAGGCGGAAATAGTCGCGCAGGTCGCCTGCCGTGGCGATGCCGTGGGCACGGGCCGAGATGCGCAGCAATTCGCGGTGAGCGTCTTCGGGGGAGGGCGTTGGCAGACTCAGTATTGTTGGCGGCAGCACGCGCTCCGGCAGATCGTAGAACCGTTCGAAGCCGCGGCGATGCGCCGTGGTGATGCGGCCGGCCCAGAACAGCCATTCGAAGGCGTGCTTTGCATGGCTCCAGCCCCACCAGCCGCCCGAACCCTTCTGCCCTTCGAAAGCCGACGCCGCGATCGGGCCTCGTTCGGCGACCTCGCGATAGATGTCTTCGATATAGGCGGCGTGCTCGCGGCCCCATTTGGCCAGTCCGCTGTACATTTGGTCGCCGCGTTCGGCCCGCTGCATGCGCCAGCGCATCAGCGGATAGGTCTCGACCGGCAAGAACGAGGCTTCATGCGCCCAATACTCGAAGACCATGCGCTTGCGCGTTACGGCGGCGTCGTCGAGCAGCGCCAGCTTGTAGGGGCCAAGCCGCGAATAGAGCGGCATATAGTGGGCGCGCACCACGGCGCTGACGGAATCGATCTGCAGCAGGCCGGTACGGGCAAGCACGCGGGCCAGATGCCGGCGGTCGGGTGTACCGGCGGGTCGGGGGTCATTGAATCCCTGTGCCGCCAGCGCGATGCGGCGGGCCGTGGCAAGCGAGATTTTTTCCTTCATGAAGGCGGCATCCGGACAATTTTAGACAGAGAAAATGACCTACGATTCCGTGCCATGCTAGCAGGGTTTTGGCGGCATCCATGTCAGGAGAGAAAAGTGGAGTAAAAAGTGCAGGAAATCAAACAGGAGCGGATCGGACCAGTTTTCCCGGATATGCCCGTCCAGCACCGCGATTTGAACAAGGTTTGACTTGCTTCGCCGAAAGCGCTGCGCTAACCCTCGCCGCGTTGCAGCATAGAGCCCCCTTAAAACGGTTCAGTGGTTAAACTGTCACGCTTCCGCAAGTGGGTCCGGTGCTGTAATCAGAGTGGATTGGCCGCCAACGGAAACTGCAGCATGAACGCACTTTTAGGTTCGTACCTGCCCATCGTCCTGTTCATCGGCGTGGCGCTGATCGTCGGGCTGGCGCTGCTCGCCGCACCCTTCCTGGTGGCCTACCGCAACCCCGATCCGGAAAAGCTTTCGGCCTATGAGTGCGGCTTCAACTCGTTCGACGACGCCCGCATGAAGTTCGATATCCGCTTCTACCTGGTATCGATCCTGTTCATCATCTTCGATCTGGAGGTGGCCTTCCTGTTTCCTTGGGCGGTGTCGTTCAGTCAGATCGGCATGCTCGGTTTCTGGTCGATGATGGTGTTTTTGGCGGTGCTGACCATCGGCTTTGCCTATGAATGGAAAAAAGGAGCGCTGGAATGGGATTGAACGACAGTTCCGGCACGCTCGTCGCGCCGAAGCCCAAGGGCCTCATCGACCCCAACACCGGCAGGCCGGTAGGGTCTGACGATCCATTCTTCCTGGAGATCAACAACGAGCTCGCCGACAAGGGCTTTCTCGTCACCTCGACCGAGGCGCTGATCACCTGGGCGCGCAGCGGCTCGTTGATGTTCATGACCTTCGGTCTCGCCTGCTGCGCGGTCGAGATGATCCATACGTCGATGCCGCGCTATGACTCGGAGAGGTTCGGTGTCGCGCCGCGCGCGTCTCCGCGTCAGTCCGACATCATGATCGTTGCCGGCACGCTGACCAACAAGATGGCGCCGGCGCTGCGCAAGGTCTACGATCAGATGCCGGAGCCGCGCTACGTCATCTCGATGGGCTCCTGCGCCAATGGCGGCGGCTATTATCATTATTCCTATTCGGTGGTGCGCGGCTGCGACCGCATCGTGCCGGTCGACATCTACGTGCCCGGCTGCCCGCCGAGCGCTGAAGCGCTGCTTTACGGCATCCTTCTGCTGCAGAAGAAGATCCGCCGCACCGGCACGATCGAGCGGTGAGCGGCATGACCCAGGCGTTGAATGACCTCTCGACCTATCTCGGCGAGAAGCTGATCGGCCGGATCGGCGTGGCGGTGCTCGCCTATGGCGAACTCACCATCTCGGTCGAGCCGCGCGACCTGATCGAGGTGGTGACCTTCCTGCGCGACGACCCGAAATGCCAGTTCATTTCGATCATCGACGTTTGCGGCGCCGATTATCCATCGCGCGCAAAGCGCTTCGATGTGGTCTATCATTTGCTGTCGCCGAGACAGAATATCCGCGTCCGCATCAAGGTCCAGGCCGACGAAGAGACGCTGGTGCCGTCGATCACCGGAATTTATCCCGGCGCCGACTGGTTCGAGCGCGAGACCTACGATCTCTACGGCGTGCTGTTTTCAGGCCATCCGGATCTGCGCCGGATTCTGACCGATTACGGCTTTGAAGGCCATCCACTGCGCAAGGACTTTCCGCTGACCGGCTTCGTCGAGGTGCGTTACGACGACGAAGCCAAGCGCGTCATCTACGAGCCGGTGGAGCTCAAGCAGGAATTCCGCAATTTCGATTTTCTCAGCCCTTGGGAGGGGACGGATTACGTCCTTCCGGGCGACGAGAAGGCAAAGCAGTGAGTGGTGAATTGTGAATAGTGAATGGAAAAGCGGGATGGAACGTCCGGGAAAATCAACGACTATCGAGATCTGAACGTATGGAAGGATTCGATGGTATTGGCTGCGGACATCTATCTCGCGACGAAAGCATTCCCGCGAGAGGAAATGTTCGGCATGACATCCCAGATGCGGCGCGCGGTATCGTCGATACCGGCAAATATCGCCGAGGGTTTCGGCCGCGGTCAGCGCAAGCCCTTCGTTCAGTTCCTTCGTATTGCGCAAGGTTCGTTGAAGGAACTGGAAACCCATACGCTTCTTTCGATGAGCGTGGGACTGTTGGACGAGAAGAGTGCAGGGCTGTTGTCGGTCAGGTTCGAGAAGTTAGGGAAGATGATGCGTTCGTTCATTCGATCGCTGGAGGTCGATTCAGGCCAATGACTATTCACCATTCACCATTCACCATTCACGTGGCGCGCGAGCAACACGCTCATGGCTGAAACCTCCGTTCGCAACTTCAACATCAATTTTGGCCCGCAACATCCCGCGGCGCATGGCGTTTTGCGTCTGGTGCTGGAGCTTGACGGCGAAGTCGTCGATCGCGTCGATCCACATATCGGGCTGTTGCACCGCGGCACGGAAAAGCTGATCGAGGCCAAGACTTATCTGCAGGCCGTGCCCTATCTCGACCGGCTCGATTATTGCGCGCCGATGAACCAGGAGCATGCCTTTGCGCTTGCCGCCGAGCGTCTGCTCGGCATCGAGGTGCCGAAGCGCGGCCAGTTGATCCGAGTGCTCTATTCGGAAATCGGCCGCATCATGTCGCACATCCTCAACGTGACGACGCAGGCGATGGATGTCGGCGCGCTGACGCCGCCGCTGTGGGGCTTCGTCGAACGCGAAAAGCTGATGGTGTTCTATGAGCGTGCCAGCGGCTCGCGCATGCATGCCGCCTATTTCCGCCCCGGCGGCGTCCACCAGGACCTGCCGCAGAAGCTGATCGAGGACATCGGCAGCTGGATCGACCCGTTCCTGAAATCGCTCGACGACCTCGACTCGCTCTTGACCGGCAACCGCATCTTCAAGCAGCGCAATGTCGACATCGCGACGGTGTCTCTGGCCGACGCCTGGGCCTGGGGTTTTTCGGGCGTCATGGTGCGCGGCTCGGGTGCACCCTGGGACCTGCGCAAATCGCAGCCCTATGAATGTTACGCCGAGATGGATTTCGACATTCCGATCGGCAAGAACGGCGACTGTTTCGACCGTTATCTGGTGCGCATGGAAGAGATGCGCCAGTCGGCCAAGATCATGCGCCAGTGCGTCGACCTGTTGCTCGGCAAGGAAGGCAGCGGGCCGGTGTCGAACCTCGACGGCAAGGTGGTGCCGCCGAAGCGTGCGGCGATGAAGCGCTCGATGGAAGCGCTGATCCATCACTTCAAGCTCTACACCGAAGGCTACCGCGTGCCGGCCGGCGAGGTCTATGCGGCCGTCGAGGCGCCGAAAGGCGAGTTCGGCGTCTATCTCGTCTCCGACGGCACCAACAAGCCCTACCGCTGCAAGCTGCGCGCGCCCGGCTTCGCGCATCTCCAGGCCATGGACTTTTTGTGTCGCGGCCACATGTTGGCCGACGTCACCGCCGTGTTGGGTTCACTCGACATCGTGTTTGGTGAGGTCGATCGGTGATGATGGGAATGGCTCGACCGTCAAAGGCGTTTCTGGCCGCGGCATGCCTTGCGGCTTCCGCTGAAGTGTCGCTTGCTGGGTCCGGTGAGGGTCCCTCGTCAACCGATCTTCTCAAAGAGGGGTTCAAGCTTATTGCAGAAGGCGATCTGCTTACAGTCCGTGGCTTGAGCACCCAGACCCCAGCAATGGATGAGGGCATTCTTGTCCATGGCCGGCCGTCGACATCGTCCAACTGCGCGGTTCATGACAACCTCGTAGCGTCATTGATCCCCGAAGAATATCGTTGCAAGCCAATAGCTTGGGTGTATAGCCGCTATGACGGATACATCCGCCTGAAGCGTGGAAATGAAGAGTTCGTATGCGTTTTGGGGCGATCCGAGGATTGCTATCGTGCCTATGGCTCCAGCCAGTAGAAACCGAAGAAGCGAAATCGCAATGTCAGTCCGCCGTCTCGCAGAAGCCAGCCTCCAGCCAGCCTCCTTCGCCTTCAACCGGGCGAATGCGGCGGCGGCGAAGCAGTGGATCAAGAAATATCCGAAGGGGCGCGAACAGTCTGCGATCATTCCCTTGCTGATGCTGGCGCAGGAACAGGAAGGCTGGGTGACCAAGGCGGCGATCGAGACGATCTCCGACATGCTCGACATGCCCTATATCCGTGGGCTGGAAGTCGCCACCTTCTATACGCAATACCAGCTCAATCCGGTCGGCACGCGCGCTCATATCCAGGTCTGCGGCACCACGCCCTGCATGCTGCGCGGCTCGGAAGCGCTGATGGATGTGTGCCGCTCGAAAATCCATCACGACCAATTCCACACCAACGACAAGGGCACGCTGTCGTGGGAAGAGGTCGAATGCCTCGGCGCCTGCGTCAACGCACCGATGGTGATGATCTTTAGGGATACTTTTGAGGATTTGACGCCGGAGCGGCTTGCCGAGATCATCGACCTCTATGACGCCGGCAAAGGTGCTTCGGTGACGCCAGGACCGCAAAACGGCCGCATCACCTCGGAGCCGGCCAGCGGCCTGACGACCCTCAAGAGCGAAAAGGCGATCCTCAAGGCGACCCGCGACCGGGAAACCAGGGCGGCGACCAAGGCCGCCAAGGATGCAGAGCCGGCGGCTGCCGCCGCAGCACCAGTTCCGCCAGCGGCTTCGGCCGCGCCTGCACCGGCGCCGGTTGCGCCCTCGAATGCCAGCAAGCCGAAAACCGATGCGGTCGAGACCAGCCCGGCGCTGAAATCGCCATCGGCGACAAAAGTCGCGCCCGCGGTGGAGAAGGCGGCGAGCGTCGCAGCGCCTCTGCATTCGGCCGCCAATGCCAACAAGGCCGAGCCGCAGGTCGAGGACGTCTCGAAACAGCGCAAGGGCCCCAAGAACAAGGCCGAGCCGGCGTCTGCCTTCAAGGCGCCGGAGGCCAAGGTTAAACCGGCGAAGGCTGTCGCCAAGGCGGCCAAGCCGTCGCCCGAAAACAGGAGCCGGCCGACCGGCAAGAAGCCGGTCTGAGGAACGAGCAATGCTTCAGGACAGAGACCGCATCTTCAACAATATCTACGGCCGCTTCGACAAGTCGCTGGCCGGCGCCATGGCGCGCGGCGCCTGGGACAACACGCCCGGCATCGTTGCCAAGGGGCGCGAGTGGATCGTCAACGAGATGAAGGCATCGGGCCTGCGCGGCCGCGGCGGTGCCGGTTTCCCGACCGGGCTGAAATGGTCGTTCATGCCCAAACAAAGCGACGGCCGGCCGAGCTATCTCGTCGTCAATGCCGACGAGTCCGAGCCCGGTACCTGCAAGGACCGCGACATACTGCGCCATGACCCGCACACGCTGGTCGAAGGCTGCCTGCTTGCGGGCTTCGCCATGGGCGCGGTCGCCGCCTACATCTATGTGCGCGGCGAGTTCATCCGCGAGCGCGAGGCGCTGCAACGCGCCATAGACGAGGCCTATGCGGCCAAGCTGATCGGCAAGAACAATACCTCCGGCTACGATTTCGACATCTACATGCACCATGGCGCCGGCGCCTATATCTGCGGCGAGGAAACGGCGCTGCTCGAAAGCCTCGAGGGCAAGAAGGGCCAGCCGCGGCTGAAGCCGCCGTTTCCGGCCAATGTCGGCCTCTATGGCTGCCCGACGACGGTCAACAATGTCGAGTCCATCGCTGTCGCGCCAACCATCCTGCGCCGCGGTGCGGCCTGGTTCTCGTCCTTCGGCCGGCCCAACAATGTCGGCACCAAGCTGTTCTGCATCTCCGGCCACGTCAACAATCCGTGCACCGTCGAAGAGGCGATGTCGATCCCGTTCCGCGAACTGATCGAGACGCATTGCGGCGGCATTCGCGGCGGCTGGGACAATCTGCTGGCGGTCATTCCGGGCGGCGCCTCGGTGCCGCTGGTGCCGGCCGAGCAGATCATCGACGCGCCGATGGATTTCGACGCGCTGCGCGACCTGAAATCGGGCCTCGGCACGGCGGCTGTCATCGTCATGGACAAATCGACCGATATCGTAAAGGCGATCGCGCGGCTGTCCTATTTCTACAAGCACGAGAGCTGCGGCCAGTGCACGCCCTGCCGTGAGGGCACCGGCTGGATGTGGCGGGTGATGGAACGGCTGGTGCGCGGCGAGGCGCAGAAGCGCGAGATCGACATGCTGCTCGACGTGACGAAGCAGGTCGAGGGCCACACGATCTGTGCGCTGGGCGATGCGGCAGCATGGCCGATCCAGGGCCTGATGCGGCATTTCCGCGGCGAGGTGGAGCGGCGCATCGACGAGTTTTCGCGCAACGCGCACCGCGCCGAACCGGTGCTGGCGGCGGCGGAATAGAAGAATTCAAAATGCGGACGAATGTCCGACACGAGGAAACGAGCGCGGGGCAGACGGAAACGACCAGGAGACCACCTATGTCGCTGTTTTCGACACCCGACGATTTTACGCCCGATATGGACCCGTTGTTGAAGATGAACCAGGATCTGACCAGGATGATGCCGAAGGAGATGGCCAATGCCGTCAATCTCCTGGCGCATCCTGTCGCGGGCGCGGCGGCGATGACGGCACTCGGCATCGGCCTTGCCAACCACGCCTTTGGTATCTGGATGGGCGTGCTTTCAGGCGCGGCCGAGACCTCGCAGCGGCTTTGGCAGCCGGTCGCCGAGGATTTCGAGGCTCGAACGGAACGCGTTTCCGCGACCGGCAAAAGCTCATCGATAAAGGCGCGCGCGGCGACCAAAACCCTGATTGCCGAGGCGCAGTCCTTCGCCAACGATGTGACCGACATTGCGTCGAGCACCGCTGCGCGGAGCTTGGCGAATGCCAGCACCGTTGCAGCGGATGCGTCGGCCGGGCTGATGCCGGAGGATTTCAAGCAGCCCAGGCCGATGGACCGGCCCGCCGAGCCCGCCGACCTCAAGGCGATATCGGGCATCGGGCCGAAACTGGAAAAGGTGCTGAACGGCCTTGGCATCTGGACATACGCCCAGATCGCCGCGTGGACGCCGCAAGAAATCGCCTGGGTCGAAGATTACCTGTCGTTGAAGGGCCGCATCGGCCGTGACGGCTGGATCGGTCAGGCGGCCGCGTTGGCCGGGGCCAAAAAGTGAATTCAATATCGTGCGCGGTCTCGGCCGCGCCCGGAAGGAAAGATTGCGGAACGTCCGCAGGGGTTTGAGGCGAAATGGCAAAGCTCAAGGTCGACGGGAAAGAGATCACTGTACCCGACCATTACACGCTGCTGCAGGCGGCCGAGGACGCCGGCGCAGAAGTGCCGCGCTTCTGCTTCCACGAGCGGCTGTCGATCGCCGGCAATTGCCGCATGTGCCTAATTGAGGTGAAAGGCGGCCCGCCCAAGCCGCAGGCGTCCTGCGCCATGGGCGTGCGCGACCTGCGCCCCGGTCCGAATGGCGAGCCGCCGGAAATCTTCACCAACACGCCGATGGTCAAGAAGGCACGCGAAGGCGTGATGGAATTCCTGCTGATCAACCACCCGCTGGATTGCCCGATCTGCGATCAGGGCGGCGAGTGCGACCTGCAGGACCAGGCGATGGCGTTCGGCGTCGATTCCTCGCGCTACCATGAGAACAAGCGGGCGGTCGAAGACAAGTATATCGGGCCGCTGGTCAAGACGATCATGAACCGCTGCATCCATTGCACGCGCTGCGTCCGCTTCACCACCGAGATTGCCGGCATATCGGAACTCGGCCTGATCGGCCGCGGCGAAGATGCCGAGATCACCACCTATCTCGAAAGCGCGATGACTTCGGAACTGCAGGGCAATGTCATCGACCTTTGCCCGGTCGGTGCGCTGACCTCCAAACCTTACGCCTTCCAGGCACGGCCGTGGGAACTGACCAAGACAGAATCCATCGACGTGATGGACGCCGTCGGCTCGGCGATCCGCGTCGATAGCCGAGGCCGCGAAGTGATGCGCATCCTGCCGCGTACCAACGAGGCGGTGAACGAGGAATGGATTTCCGACAAGACCCGCTTCATCTGGGACGGCTTGCGCACGCAGCGCCTCGACCGCCCCTATGTGCGCAAGGATGGCAGACTGGCCCCGGCAAGCTGGGCCGAGGCTTTTGCCGCGATCAAGGAAGCGGTGTCGAATGCGGCACCCGACAAGATCGGTGCAATTGCCGGCGATCTTGCCGCCGTCGAGGAGATCTACGCGCTGAAGCTTCTGATGGCTTCGCTCGGCTCGAAGAACACCGACTGCCGCCAGGACGGCGCCGCACTCGATCCGTCGCTCGGCCGGGCGAGCTATGTGTTCAACCCGACCATCGAAGGCATCGAACAGGCCGATGCGGTGCTGATTATCGGCGCCAATCCGCGCTTCGAGGCATCCTTGCTCAACGCCCGCATCCGCAAGCGCTGGCGGGCCGGCAATCTGCCGGTCGGCGTCATCGGCGATGTCGGCGATACGCGCTATGATTACGAGCAGCTCGGCGCCGGGCCGGAATCGCTGAAGGATCTGGCCGACGGCAACGGCAAGTTCTTCCAGCTGCTGAAGAAGGCGACCCATCCGCTGATCATCGTCGGCCAGGGTGCGCTGGCGCGTCCGGACGGCGCGGCCGTGCTTGGCCAGGCGGCGAAGCTCGCCGTCGCCGTCAATGCCGCAAGGGCCGACTGGAACGGTTTTGCCGTGCTGCACACCGCCGCGGCACGCGTCGGCGGCCTCGATGTCGGGTTCGTGCCGGGCGAGGGCGGCAGGAATGTCGCCGGCATGCTGGGCGAGACCGATGTGCTGTTCCTGCTCGGTGCCGACGAAATCGACATGGCCAAGACCGGCGGCGCTTTCGTCGTCTATATCGGCACGCATGGCGACAAGGGCGCGCATCGCGCCAACGTCATCCTGCCGGGTGCCGCCTATACCGAGAAGTCGGGCACCTTCGTCAACACCGAGGGGCGCGTGCAGCAGACCAACCGGGCCGGCTTCGCGCCCGGCGAGGCGCGCGAGGACTGGGCGATCCTTCGGGCACTGTCGGATGTGCTCGGCAAGAAGCTGCCGTTCGATTCGCTGCCGCAGCTGCGCGCTAAGCTCTATGCGGAATACCCGCATCTTGCCCGCATCGACCATGTCGCGGCCGGCGACCCGGCCGACATCGCCAGGGTTGCCAAGCTCGGCGGGCGGCTGAACAAGGGCACCTTCACCTCGCCGGTCAAGGATTTCTACTTGACCAACCCGATCGCGCGGGCTTCCGCGGTGATGGCCGAGTGCTCGGCTTTGGCGAAAAACGGCTTCAGGCAGGCGGCGGAGTAGACATGGACACCTTCTTCTCCTTCTACGTGCTGCCGGCGCTGCTGATCCTTTTGAAGTCGGTCGTGCTGATCGTCGTTCTGTTGATCTTCGTCGCCTATGTGCTTTACGCCGACCGCAAGATCTGGGCGGCGGTGCAATTGCGCCGAGGCCCGAATGTCGTTGGCCCATGGGGCACGCTGCAGGCCTTCGCCGATCTGCTGAAATTCGTCTTCAAGGAACCGGTGATCCCGTCCGGCGCCAACAAGGGCGTTTTCCTGCTGGCGCCCTTGGTGTCGGCGGTGCTGGCGATCTCTGCCTGGGCGGTCATACCGGTCAATGAAGGCTGGGCGATCGCCAACGTCAATGTCGGCATCCTCTATGTCTTCGCCATCTCCTCGCTCGAGGTCTATGGCGTGATCATGGGCGGCTGGGCCTCCAATTCGAAATACCCCTTCCTCGGCGCACTGCGCTCGGCGGCGCAGATGGTGTCCTACGAAGTCTCCATCGGTTTCGTCATTGTCACCGTGCTGCTTTGCGTCGGCTCGCTCAACCTGTCCGACATCGTCTTGTCGCAACAGGACGGGCTGGGCACGCGGCTCGGCCTGCCCAACACCTTCCTCGACTGGCATTGGCTGTCGCTGTTCCCGATGTTCATCGTCTTCTTCATCTCGGCATTGGCCGAGACCAACCGGCCGCCCTTCGACCTTGTGGAAGCCGAATCGGAACTTGTCGCCGGCCATATGGTTGAATATTCCTCGACGCCGTTCCTGTTGTTCTTCCTCGGCGAATATGTCGCCGTCGTCCTGATGTGCGCGCTGGCCACCATATTGTTCCTCGGTGGCTGGCTGCCGCCCTTCAACTTCGCGCCGTTCACCTGGGTGCCGGGGCTGATCTGGTTCGTGCTCAAGGTCTGCCTGGTGTTCTTCATGTTCTCCATGGTGAAGGCGTTCGTGCCGCGCTACCGCTACGACCAGCTGATGCGGCTCGGCTGGAAGGTCTTCCTGCCGATCTCGCTGTTCATGGTGGTCGCTACCGCCGCTTTCCTCAAACTCACCGGGTTTGCCTGATGTCAGCATTATCCCAGGCCGCCAAGTCACTGCTTTTGCAGGATTTCGTCGGCGCTTTCTTCCTGTCGATGCGCCAGTTCTTCGCGCCGAAGGAGACGATCAACTATCCGCATGAGAAGGGGCCGGTCAGCCCGCGCTTCCGCGGCGAGCATGCGCTGCGCCGCTATCCGAACGGCGAGGAACGCTGCATCGCCTGCAAATTGTGCGAGGCGATCTGCCCGGCGCAGGCCATCACCATCGAGGCCGGCCCGCGCCGCAATGACGGCACGCGGCGCACGGTGCGCTACGACATCGACATGGTGAAATGCATTTACTGCGGCTTCTGCCAGGAAGCCTGCCCGGTCGACGCCATTGTCGAGGGCCCGAATTTCGAATTCGCGACGGAAACGCGCGAGGAGCTTTATTACGACAAGGACAGGCTCCTGGCCAATGGCGACCGCTGGGAGCGTGAACTGGCGCGCAACATCTCGCTGGATGCGCCTTACCGCTGATATTTGACGCATGGACGGGGCGAGGGGCCTCGTTTAAGGAACACGCAACTTGCCGACCGGAGGCGGTGGCAAAAAACAGGACGAACGTCCTGTTCTGACAGGAAACCCGAGGGAACCCATGCTGAGTGGACTAGAGGCGGCCTTTTTCTACCTCTTCGCCTTTGTCGCGGTGGCATCGGCGTTCATGGTCATTTCGGCGCGCAATCCCGTGCATTCGGTGCTGTTCCTGATCCTGACCTTCTTCAACGCCGCCGGCCTGTTCATGCTGACCGGCGCCGAGTTCCTGGCGATGATCCTGCTCGTCGTCTATGTCGGCGCGGTGCTGGTGCTGTTCCTGTTCGTCGTCATGATGCTCGACGTCGACTTCGCCGAAATGAAGGAAGGCGCCCTGCAATATGCACCGATCGGCGCGCTGGTCGGGCTGATCCTGGCGGCGGAGCTGATCGTGGTGCTCGGCGGCTATACATTCGCGCCGAAACTGGCGGCGACGGTCGCGAAACCCATTCCGGACCTGGCCGCGCGCTCCAACACGGCAGCGCTCGGCGACATCCTCTATACGGATTACCTCTATTACTTCCAGGTGGCTGGGTTGGTGCTGCTGGTCGCCATGATCGGCGCCATCGTGCTGACGCTGCGCCACAAGCCGGGCGTCAAGCGGCAGTCGATCGCCGCCCAGGTCGGCCGCACGGCGGCAACCGGAGTGGAAATCCGCAAGGTCAAGACGGGCGAAGGACTCTGAGATGGTCGTCGGCATCGCGCACTACCTGACCGTATCGGCGATCCTGTTTACGCTCGGCGTGTTCGGCATCTTCCTGAACCGCAGGAACGTCATCGTCATCCTGATGTCGATCGAGCTGATCCTGCTTGCGGTCAACATCAATTTCGTCGCCTTCTCGGCGGCGCTCGGCGATCTGGTCGGCCAGGTGTTCGCACTGTTCGTGCTGACGGTCGCGGCGGCCGAAGCGGCGATCGGCCTTGCCATTCTCGTCGTCTTCTTCCGCAACCGCGGCTCGATCGCGGTCGAAGACGTGAACATGATGAAGGGTTGACGGAACCACCATGTATCAGGCCATCGTCTTCCTTCCGCTGCTCGGCTTCTTGATCGTCGGCCTGTTCGGCACTTCGCTCGGCGCCAAAGCTTCAGAATACATCACTTCCGGTTTCCTGGTGATTGCGGCTGTGCTGTCGTGGGTCGCCTTCTTCTCGGTCGGCTTCGGCGGCGGAGAGGTGTTCACCGTGCCGGTGATGCGCTGGATCCAGTCGGGCGGGCTGGAGGCGTCCTGGGCGCTCAGGATCGACACGCTGACGGTGGTGATGCTGGTCGTCGTCAACACGGTGTCGTCGCTGGTCCATATCTACTCGATCGGCTACATGCATCACGATCCGGACCGGCCGCGCTTCTTCGCCTATCTGTCGCTGTTTACCTTCGCCATGCTGATGCTGGTGACGGCCGACAACCTCGTGCAGATGTTCTTCGGCTGGGAAGGCGTCGGCCTTGCCTCCTATCTGCTGATCGGCTTCTGGTACAAGAAGCCGTCGGCCAATGCGGCTGCAATCAAGGCCTTCATCGTCAACCGCATCGGCGATTTCGGCTTTGCGCTCGGCATATTCGGCGTGTTCGTGCTGTTCGGCTCGGTCAATCTCGGCACCATCTTCGCCAATGCGGCGACGTTCATTCCGGCGGAAGGCGCGCCGCAAGGTGCGGCCGTGCTGACCTTCCTCGGCTATGCGCTCGACAAGCAGGCCGCGATGACGGTCGTCTGCCTGCTCCTGTTCATGGGCGCCATGGGCAAGTCGGCGCAGGTGCCGCTGCACACCTGGCTGCCGGATGCCATGGAGGGCCCGACGCCGGTCTCGGCACTGATCCATGCCGCCACCATGGTGACGGCAGGCGTGTTCATGCTGGCGCGGTTGTCGCCGCTGTTCGAGCTGTCGCATTCGGCACTGACGGTGGTCACCTTCATCGGCGCCTTCACCGCCTTCTTCGCGGCGACCGTCGGTCTCGTCCAGAACGACATCAAGCGCGTCATCGCCTATTCGACCTGTTCGCAGCTCGGCTACATGTTCGTGGCGCTCGGCGTCGGCGCCTATGGCGCGGCGATCTTCCATCTGTTCACGCACGCCTTCTTCAAGGCGCTGCTGTTCCTCGGCTCGGGCTCGGTCATCCACGCCGTCTCCGACGAGCAGGACATGCGCAAGATGGGCGGCCTGAGGACGCTCATTCCGAAAACGTACTGGATGATGGTGATCGGCACGCTGGCGCTGACCGGTGTCGGCATCCCGGTAACGATCATCGGCACGGCCGGCTTCTTCTCCAAGGACGCCATCATCGAAGCGGCCTTCGCCGGCCACAATGCGGTCGCCGCGTTTGCCTTCATATTGCTGGTCATTGCTGCCTGCTTCACCTCCTTCTACTCGTGGCGACTGATCTTCATGACCTTCCACGGCGAGCCGCGGGCCAGCCACGAGGTCATGCACCACGTCCATGAATCGCCGCCGGTCATGCTGGTGCCGCTGTTCATCCTGGCGGCGGGCGCGCTGTTTGCCGGCGTGATCTTCCACGGCGCCTTCATCGGCGAGGGCTATGCCGAATTCTGGAAGGCGTCGCTGTTCACGCTGCCGGACAACCACATCCTGCACGAAATCCACGAAGTGCCGTTGTGGGTCGAGCTGTCACCGTTCATCGCCATGCTGATCGGCTTTGCGATTGCCTGGCAGTTCTATATTCGCGCGCCGGAAATGCCTCGGAGCGTCGCCGCCAATCATCGCCTGCTCTACGCCTTCCTGCTCAACAAATGGTATTTCGACGAGCTCTACGACTTCCTGTTCGTGCGGCCGGCAAAGCGCCTCGGCAGCTTCCTGTGGAAGACCGGCGACGGCACCGTCATCGACGGGCTCGGGCCGGACGGCATTTCGGCGCGCGTCGTCGACGTCACCAACCGGGTCGTCAAGCTGCAGACCGGCTATCTTTACCACTATGCCTTCGCCATGCTGATCGGCGTTGCCGCACTCGTCACCTGGATGATGCTCTGATGACCGCCTGGCCGATCCTATCGCTGGTCACCTTCCTGCCGCTGGTTGGTGTGCTGCTCATCCTTTTCGTGCGTGACGACAGCGAGAACGCGCGCCGCAACATCCGCGCCATAGCACTGTTCACGACCGCGTTCACGTTTGTGATTTCGCTGTTCATCTGGACCGGCTTCGACAATTCGCAGCCCGGCTTCCAGTTCGTCGAGAAGTTTGCCTGGCTGGATTCCGGCATCTCCTACCATATGGGCGTAGACGGCATCTCCATGCTGTTCGTCATCCTGACCACCTTCCTGATGCCGCTCTGCATCCTCGCCTCGTGGGAATCGATCGAGAAGCGCGTCAAGGCCTATATGATTGCCTTCCTGCTGCTCGAGACGCTGATGATCGGCGTGTTCTGCGCGCTCGACATCGTCTTGTTCTATGTCTTCTTCGAAGCCGGCCTGATCCCGATGTTCATCATCATCGGCGTGTGGGGCGGCAAGCGGCGCGTCTATGCCTCGTTCAAGTTCTTCCTCTATACGCTGGCCGGCTCGGTGCTGATGCTGCTCGCCATCATGGCGATGTTCTTCCAGTCCGGCACCACCGACATCCCGACGCTTCTGACCCACAACTTCCCGGCCGATATGCAGACTTGGCTGTGGCTTGCCTTCTTCGCGTCCTTTGCGGTGAAGATGCCGATGTGGCCGGTGCACACCTGGCTGCCGGACGCGCATGTCGAGGCGCCGACGGCCGGCTCGGTGATCCTGGCCGCCATCCTGCTCAAGATGGGCGGGTACGGCTTCCTGCGCTTTTCGCTGCCGATGTTTCCGATCGCATCCGAAATGTTCGCGCCGCTGATCTTCACGCTCTCCGGCGTCGCCATCATCTACACCTCGCTGGTGGCGCTGATGCAGGAGGACATGAAGAAGCTGATCGCCTATTCGTCGGTCGCTCACATGGGCTTCGTTACCATGGGCATCTTCGCGATGAACCAGGAAGGCGTCCAGGGTTCGATCTTTCAGATGCTGTCGCACGGCCTGGTCTCCGGCGCGCTGTTCCTCTGCGTCGGCGTCGTCTATGACCGCATGCATACGCGTGACATCGACGCCTATGGCGGGTTGGTCAACAACATGCCGAAATATGCAACCGTGTTCATGATCTTCACCATGGCCAATGTCGGCCTGCCCGGCACCAGCGGCTTCGTCGGCGAGTTCCTGACCATGCTCGGCGTGTTCCGGGTCAACACCTGGGTAGCGTTCTTCGCCGCCACCGGCGTCATCCTTTCGGCGGCCTATGCGCTCTGGCTCTACCGCAAGGTGATCTTCGGCGCGCTGACCAAGGAAAGCCTGAAAGGCCTGCTCGACCTGTCGACGCGCGAGAAGGTGATCATCTATCCGCTGGTCGCGCTGGTCATCTTCTTCGGCGTCTATCCGGCGCCGATCTTCGACGCGACCGCCGAATCGGTCAAGGCGCTCGTTACCAATGTCACCGCATCCATCGGCGCCGCGCAGACCGCGGCGGCGAACTGACTGGGGGTTTTGCGAAACATGACGCCGGACCTTCTCTCAAGCCTGTCGCTCTCGACGCCAGAGCTGATCCTCGCCATCGGCGCCTTGGCGCTGTTGATGCTCGGCGCCTATTCGCGCGCCAACACCACCGTCACGGTGAGCGGCCTTGCCGTCGCCGTGCTGGTGATCGCCGGCGCCTGGCTGGTCTTTTCGCCGGGACAGGGCAACGCCTATGGCGAAGCCTTCATCCAGGATCCGTTCGCCCGCTTCATGAAGGTGCTGGCGCTCGTCGGCTCGGCGGTGACGCTGGTCATGTCGGTCCGCTTTGCCCAGGCGGAGCGTTTCGACAAGTTCGAATATCCGGTGCTGATCCTGCTCTGCACGCTCGGCATGATGCTGATGATCTCGGCCAACGGCATGATCGGGCTCTATCTCGGCCTCGAGCTGCAATCGCTGGCGATCTACGTGCTGGCGGCGATCAACCGGGACAATCTGCGCTCGACCGAGGCCGGGCTGAAGTATTTCGTCCTTGGCGCGCTGTCGTCGGGCATGCTGCTTTACGGTATCTCGCTGGTCTACGGCTACACCGGCAACACCGGCTTCCAGGAGATCGCCACGGCGCTGAGCGGCGGTGAGCGCCAGCTTGGGCTCGTCTTCGGCCTGGTTTTCGTGCTGGCCGGCCTTGCCTTCAAGATCTCGGCGGTGCCGTTCCATATGTGGACGCCCGACGTCTATGAAGGCGCGCCGACGCCGGTGACGGCTTTTCTGGCGGCGGCACCGAAGATGGCGGCGATGGCGCTGATGGTGCGCGTCACCATGGGCGCCTTCAAGCCGATCGCCGCCGACTGGCAGCAGATCATCGTCTTCATCTCGATCGCCTCGATGGCGCTTGGTGCCTTCGCCGCCATCGGCCAGACCAACATCAAACGGCTGATGGCCTATTCCTCCATCGGTCATATGGGTTATGCGCTGGTCGGCCTTGCCGCGAACAGCCAGGACGGCGTGCGCGGCGTCGCCATCTACATGCTGATCTATCTGGTGATGACGCTCGGCACCTTCGCCTTCATCCTCGCCATGCGGCGCAAGGAGGGCAATGTCGAGCAGATCAGCGATCTCGCCGGCCTGTCGGCGACCAATCCGATCATGGCGACGATCCTCACCATCCTGATGTTCTCGCTGGCCGGCATCCCGCCGCTCGCCGGCTTCTGGGGGAAATGGTACGTGTTCCTCGCCGCCATCAATGCCAACCTCTACGCGCTGGCGATCATCGGCGTGCTCGCCTCTGTGGTGGGCGCCTACTATTATCTGCGTATCATCAAGATCATGTGGTTCGACGAACCGGTCGGCGGCTTCGTGCCGATGGCGTCCGAACTGCGCGTCGTGCTCGGTGTCTGTGGCGCCTTCGTGCTGTTCTACGTGCTGATCGGCGGCCCGATCGGAACCTACGCCGCTGCCGCGGCCAAGACCTTCTTCTGACGGAATGACGTTCAGGCTGGCCCCAACCGCGGCTTCGGACGGGTTCCGGCTCGAGGCGCACGACACGGTCGGCTCCACCAACGCGCTGGCGCTGGAGCACGCACGGGCCGGCGATCCGGGCAAACTCTGGGTCGTCTCAAAAAAGCAGGAAGCCGGGCGTGGCCGCCGTGGCCGCGTCTGGGCGACGCCCGAGGGCAATCTGGCGGCGACGCTGCTGGTGATCACCAACACCGAGCTTCGGCTTGCCGCGACGCTCGGCTTCGTTGCCGGACTGGCGCTGGCCGACGCGCTCGACGCTGTCGTGCCGAAGGGCAGGATCGCGATCGGCCTCGATGGTGCGAGCCAAGGCAAGAACCGTTTCGAACTGAAATGGCCGAACGATGTGCTTGCCTCGGGCGCCAAGCTCGCCGGCATCCTGCTGGAATCGGCGATGCTGGATGGTGGCCGTTCCGCGGTGGCTCTCGGTGTCGGCGTCAACGTGGTGGCTTATCCCAAGGATTTGCCTTATCCAGCGACGTCGCTCAGCGCGCTGGGGTCTGCTTGCGATGCCGAGACGCTGTTCCTGGCGCTGTCGGATACATGGAGCGAGAATGCGCGGCTGTGGAACGAAGGGCGCGGGCTTGCCGCCGTCAGGCGGCGCTGGCTGGCGCGTGCGGCGGGGCTTGGCGGGCAGGTTGCTGTCAGAATTGACGGTAATGTGGTGCGCGGCACCTTCGAGACCATTGACGAGGACTGCCGTTTCGTGATCCGCGACGATCAAGGTTCGGTTCTGACGATCGCCGCCGGCGACGTGCATTTCGGCGCGGTTGCCTCGGCCGGCGTTTGACCGGCCAATACGTTTGACTGGCCAGGTATTTGACCAGCTTGAATTTGACCGGCCGACAATTTTGACCGGCCGACAATTTTGACCGGCCCACAATTTTGACCGGCAAGGAAGGAAAGACCATGGCGATAGCGGAAAACGCCGAACTTGTCTTCGTGCCGCTCGGCGGTGTCGGCGAGATCGGCATGAACTTCGCCCTCTACGGCTATGGGCCGGCCAATGCGCGCGAATGGATCGTGGTCGACGTCGGCGTCACTTTTCCCGATGCAACCCTGCCCGGCGTCGACCTGGTTCTGCCCGACACGCGTTTCATCGAGGAGAACGTCGCCAATCTGCGCGGCATCGTCATCACCCATGCGCATGAGGACCATTACGGCGCGCTCCACGACATCTGGCCGAAGCTCAAGGCGCCGGTGTGGATGACGCCGTTCAGCGCCGGCCTGCTGGAAGCCAAGCGGCAGGGCGAGCAAGGGGCGCCGAAGATCCCGGTGACGATCTACCGGGCCGGCGAGAAATTCACCGTCGGCCCGTTCGAGATCGAGGCGATCCCTGTTGCGCACTCCATTCCCGAACCGATGTCGCTGGCGATCACGACGCCGGCCGGCGTCGTCATCCATACCGGCGACTGGAAGATCGATCCGGCGCCGACGGTCGGGCCGATGACCGACGAGGCGCGCTTCCGAGCCTATGGCGACAAGGGCGTGCTGGCGCTGGTCTGCGATTCCACCAATGCGATGCGGGAAGGGGAATCGCCGTCCGAAGTGGCGGTGGGCGAGGGCCTCAAGAGCGTCATCCAGAACGCCAAGGGCCGGGTCGCCGTCACCAGCTTCTCCTCCAATGTCGGCCGTATCGTCTCCATCGCCAAGGCGGCGCGGGATGCCGGCCGCCAGTGCCTGGTGATTGGCCGCTCGATGAAGCGCGTCATCGATGTGGCTGATGAACTCGGCTATATGGACGGGTTGCCGGAATTCATCGCCGAGGAGGATTACGGCTTCATCCCGCGCGAAAACCTCGTCATCATCTGCACCGGCAGCCAGGGCGAGCCGCTTGCCGCACTTGCCAAGCTGTCGCGCGACGAGATGAAGTCGGTGGCGCTGACGGCCGGCGACACGGTGGTGTTTTCCTCGCGCACCATTCCCGGCAACGAGAAGGCGATCCTCGAAATCAAAAACCGCCTGATCGATCTCGGCATCAAGATCATCGAGGACGGCGATGCGCTGGTGCATGTCTCCGGCCATCCACGCCGCAGCGAATTGCGCAAGATGTATGAATGGGTGCGGCCGCAGATCGGCGTGCCCGCGCATGGCGAAGCGGCGCATCTGGTGGCGCACGGCTCGCTGATGTCGACGTCCGGCATCGGCCAGGTCGCGCAGGTGCGCGACGGCGACATGCTCAGGCTGTATCCGGGTGCCGCCGCCATCATCGACCAGGTGCCGTTCGGCCGCATCTACAAGGACGGAAGGCTGATCGGCACCGACCAGGCGATGGGCATTCGCGACCGCCGCAAGCTGTCCTTTGCCGGCCATGTCGCCGTCAATGTCGTGCTCGACGACAAATACGAGCTTGCCGGCGATCCCGATCTCGTCGCCATCGGCGTCGCCGAGGCCGACGGCAGCGGCGAGAGCCTGGAAGACCTGATGATCGATGCGGCAATCGGCGCCGTGGACTCCATCCCCCGCCAGCGCCGAAAAGACCTCGACCTGGTCCAGGAGGCGGTGCGGCGCGCGGTGCGCGGCGCGGCCAACGAAGCCTGGGGCAAGAAGCCGCTGGTGACGGTGTTCGTCACGAGGTGACGAACAAGGGAGTAGGGGAGTAGGGCAGTAAGGGAGTAGGGAAGTAGGAGGTAGGAGCGCAAACAGATGCACTTCTAGATCCTTTTTTCCCTACTCCCCTACTGCCTTACTCCCCTACTCCCCTAACCCGGGAGTACGCTATGCTCGGACGCCTCAACCATGTCGCGCTTGCGGTGCCGGATCTGGCCGCGGCTGCGGCGGTCTATCGCGATACGCTTGGCGCGCGCGTGACCGCGCCGCAGGCGCTGCCGGAGCATGGCGTTACGGTGGTGTTCGTCGACGTCGGCAACACCAGGATCGAGTTGCTCGAGCCGCTCGGCGAAGCCTCGCCGATCGCCGCATTCCTCGCGAAGAATCCGTCCGGCGGCATGCACCATGTCTGCTATGAGGTGGACGACATTGTTGCGGCGCGCGACCGTCTCAAGGCCAGCGGCGCGCGCGTGCTGGGCGACGGCAATCCGAAGATCGGCGCACATGGCAAGCCGGTATTGTTTCTGCACCCCAAGGATTTCTTCGGCACGCTGGTCGAACTGGAGCAAGCATGAGTTGGGTTTCGTTTGTCGCCCTGTTCTTCGCCACATGGTGGGTGGTGTTGTTCGCCGTCCTGCCGTTCAGCATGCGGACGCAGGACGAGGATCGGGACGTGACGCTTGGCACGGTTCCGAGCGCACCGCGCGGACCGCACATGCTGCGCGCGGCGCTGCGCACGACGATCGCCACGCTGGTCCTCATGGGTATCTTCTACGGCATCACGAGAGGGCTTGGCCTCGGTATCGACGACATCCCGCACATCGTGCCGGATTTCAACCAGAGCCCAGCGCATTAGCCGGCTACCTACCGTGTCCGACTATCCCAGCCTAGCCGAGGCTCTGAAATCAAGCTGAGCCAGCAAGGTCAACCCAAAGTAAAGGCCGGGGCGGGTTTGGGCTGACGCAACGTCATGTAGTTTGGTAATCTGTCGTGCTAACCAGATGATTGCACAAAAAAAATGCAAGGCGCGAGGCCTTGCAATTTAAACGCGTCCGATCTGTTTCCGGTGTCCGGCGGCAGCGAGTTACCGCGCCTAGATCGCATCCTCCCAAGACTTTGACCGCGTAGGAGGGCAGATTTTTCTCCGCCCTCTCGGTTATGGGGGCACACTAGCCTAAGGCGGGTGAAAATGTCACGAAGAATTTTGCTCGGAAACAGGCAATCTCGTGCTGCAGTGCACAATAGTACGGCAGGCGTTGCTTGCGAAACGCCCAGCAAGCCGTGTGCGGCAATTGCGGCGTCTATGCAGCGCCTGGGCCGGGTTTCCATTCCGCCATGAAATGGCTATGAAGCCGGGGCAAGCAAGCCAGCGCTGCGCCGATTCCGGCGCCGCCATCCTCTCTCACGGACCAGTCCATGCGTTTGTCGCGCTATTTCCTGCCCATTCTCAAAGAAAATCCGCGCGAGGCCGAGATCGTCTCGCATCGGCTGATGCTGCGCGCCGGCATGATCCGCCAGCAGGGGCAGGGCAGCTTTTCCTGGCTGCCGCTCGGCAAGCGGGTGCTGGACAAGGTCTGCCGGATCATTCGCGAGGAGCAGAATCGCGCCGGCGCGCTCGAAATCCTGATGCCGACCATCCAATCGGCCGAGCTGTGGCGCGAAAGTGGCCGCTATGAAGATTACGGCAAGGAGATGCTGCGCATCAAGGACCGGCAAGACCGCGATATGCTCTACGGGCCGACCAACGAGGAGATGGTCACCGAGATCTTCCGCTCCTACGTCAAGTCCTACAAGGACCTGCCGCTCAATCTCTATCACATCCAGTGGAAGTTTCGCGACGAGGTGCGCCCGCGCTTCGGCGTCATGCGTTCGCGCGAATTCCTGATGAAGGACGCCTACTCCTTCGACCTCGATTATGAAGGCGCCAAGGCCGCCTACAACCGCATGTTCGTGTCCTATCTCAGGACGTTTACGCGCATGGGTCTGCAGGCGATCCCGATGCGCGCCGACACTGGGCCGATAGGCGGCGACCTCAGCCATGAGTTCATCATCCTGGCCGACACCGGCGAGAGCCAGGTGTTTTGCCATCGCGACTATCTTTCGCTGGCAGTGCCCGGGGCGAACACCGATTTTTCGAACGACGCCGAGATCGGCGGCATCGTCAAGACGTGGACGACGCCCTATGCCGCCACCGACGAAATGCATGACGAGGCGGCATGGGAAAAGCTCTCCGAAGGCGACAAGGTCTCGGCGCGCGGCATCGAGGTCGGCCATATCTTCCATTTCGGCGACAAATATTCCAAGCCGATGGGCGCCAAGGTGACCGGCCCGGACGGCAAGGATCATTTTGTCTCTGGCGGTTCCTACGGCATCGGCCCGTCGCGGCTGGTAGCGGCGATCATCGAGGCCAGCCATGACGATAACGGCATCATCTGGCCGGAAGCGGTGGCGCCGTTCGACATCGGCCTGATCAACATGAAGGCTGGCGATGCCGAATGCGACCGCGTCTGCGGCGAGCTGAATGCCGCCTTTGCCGCCGCCGGCAAGGAGGTGCTCTACGACGACACCGACCAGCGGCCGGGCGGCAAGTTCGCCACCGCCGACCTGATCGGGCTCCCGTGGCAGGTGATCGTCGGGCCGCGTGGTGTCGCCGCCGGCGAGGTCGAAATCAAGAACCGCAGGACCGGCGAGCGCGAGACGCTGCCGATCGGCGACGTGAAAAAGCGTTTCGGTGCCGCCGTATGAGTGAAGCGGCAGCAGCCAAACCTTCGGCGGCAGGACCCTTTTCCGGCTTCGAGCGCATGGTGGCGTGGCGCTATCTGCGCTCGCGCCGCAAGGAGACGGTGATCTCGGTGATCGCCTCGATCTCCTTCCTCGGCATCATGCTGGGCGTTGCCACGCTGATCGTCGTCATGGCGGTCATGAACGGCTTTCGCGCCGAACTGCTGACGCGCATCCTTGGCGTCAACGGGCACCTGATCGTGCAGCCGCTCGACATGCCGCTGGAGGACTATGACCAGGTCGCCGGCCGCATCAACGGCGTGCCCGGCGTTAAATACGCCATTCCGCTGATCGACGGGCAGGTGCTGGCGCAAGGCAATGTCGGCGGCGGCACCGGCGCGCTGGTGCGCGGCATACGCGGCGAGGATCTCGGCAAGATCACGATCGTCGCCAACAACATCAAGGCGGGCTCGATCGTCGGCTTCGACACCGGCGAGGGCGTCGCCATCGGCAGCCGCATGGCCGAGAATCTCGGCCTTGTGCTCGGCGATACCATCACGCTGATCTCGCCCGAGGGCGACGTCACGCCGCTCGGCACGACGCCGCGCATGAAAGGCTATCCGATAACCGCGATCTTCGAGGTCGGCATGTCGGAATATGACAGCTCCATCGTCTACATGCCGTTTTCGGAAGCGCAGCTTTATTTCAACATGGACGGCAGGGCGCAGACGATCGAGATCTACGCCGACAATCCCGACAATATCGACGCGCTGAAGCCGAAGGTCGAAGAGGCGGCGCAACGGCCGATCACCCTCGTCGATTGGCGGGAGCGTAACAAGACGTTTTTCGACGCGCTGCAGGTCGAGCGCAACGTCATGTTCATGATCCTGACGCTGATCGTGCTGGTGGCGGCGCTCAACATCATTTCGGGCCTGATCATGCTGGTGAAGGACAAGGGCCACGACATCGCCATCCTGCGCACCATGGGCGCCACGCGCGGCGCGATCCTGCGCATCTTCCTGATGACCGGGGCTGCGATCGGCGTTGTCGGCACCATCGCCGGCGTGCTGCTCGGCATCGTGATCTGCCTCAACGTCGAGCGCATCCGCCAGTTCTTCTCCTGGCTGGCCAACGAGCGGCTGTTCAATCCCGAGCTTTATTTCCTGAGCCAGCTGCCGGCGCGCATGGATGCCAGCGAGACGATCTCGGTTGTTCTCATGGCTTTGGCGCTGTCGTTCCTGGCGACACTGTTTCCGGCGTGGCGCGCTGCCAGGCTCGATCCGGTCGAAGCGCTGAGGTACGAATGATGGCCGAGGCCATTATCGAGCTGAAGAGCGTCGAACGCCATTATGTACAGGGGCCGCGCAAGCTGACCATCCTGAACGGCGCCGATTTTTCGCTGAAGCGTGGCGAGATGGTGGCGCTTGTGGCGCCGTCGGGCACCGGCAAGTCGACGCTGCTCCACACGGCCGGGCTGCTGGAGCGACCGGACGCCGGCGACGTGATCCTGGCGGGGCGCGCCTGCGGCCGGCTTTCCGACGACGAGCGCACGGCGATCCGCCGCAACGATGTCGGCTTCGTCTACCAGTTCCATCATTTGTTGCCTGAGTTTTCTGCGCTGGAAAACATCATGATGCCGCAGCTGATAAAAGGGCTGCCGCGCAAGGAGGCGGCCGAGCGGGCGGCGCAATTGCTCGACTATATGCAGATCGGCAAGCGGGCACAGCATCGCCCCTCCGAGCTCTCCGGCGGCGAGCAGCAGCGGGTCGCCATTGCGCGTGCCGTCGCCAATGCGCCGCTGGTGCTTTTGGCCGACGAGCCGACCGGCAATCTCGACCCGGTGACCGCTTCCTATGTGTTCGAGGCGCTGGCAGCACTGGTCCGGCAATCGGGCCTGGCGGCGCTCATCGCCACCCACAATCACGAGCTCGCCTCGCGCATGGACCGCCGCGTGACGCTGTCCGACGGCAAGGTTGTGCCGCTTTAGGGTGCGCTGCAATTGAGGCGATGACGGCCCGCGAGCTGCCGTGCGCCGTCCCGCCGCTTTCGCGCGCCTGTCGGCCCCGAAACGCTCGGCATCTCCTTCTCAACCCTTTCTTAACCCTGTCGAAATGACCGAGCGCAATTCGGGTGACGCCCGGACTGCGATCGTTGACATTCGAACAAAACTAGAACAAAATACGAACATACTAACAACAGGAGAGAGTTATGACCGATCTTGTTCAGGATGTCGTCTCGCTGGTGTGCATGAGCACGTTCCTCATTTCCATGGCAATCTGGATCGGCGCGATGTGAGGATTGAGCTCAAGGGCGGGCTCGATGCTGATGAGCGAGGGCCGCCTTCGCATATTGGCGCAGGCATTGGGCGAGTGTTTCAGCCGGCCTTGCGGGACACTTCGACAGGCGACACCGCGGCGGGCCCGAACACGTCCTCGAAAGCGGATTTCAGCGCCAGGTCGAGGTCGGCCATGGTCACGGGAAGGCCGAGGTCGACAAGGCTGGTGACGCCGTGATCCTGGACGCCGCACGGCACGATGCCGCTGAAATGGCTAAGGTCCGGCTCGACATTGATGGCGATGCCGTGAAAGCTCACCCAGCGCCTCAGCCTGATGCCGATGGCGGCGATCTTGTCCTCGGCCGCCGAGCCGTCGGGCAAAGCGGGGCGGTCCGGCCGAACCACCCAGACGCCGACGCGGTCCTCGCGGCGTTCGCCGCGTACGTTGAAGGCGGCCAGCGAGCCGATGATCCATTGTTCGAGTGCGGCGACGAAGGCGCGGACATCCTCGCGCCGCCGCTTCAGGTCGAGCATGACGTAGGCGACTCGCTGGCCCGGCCCATGATAGGTGTATTCGCCGCCACGCCCGGCGGCAAAGACCGGGAAACGGTCCGGCTCGATCAGGTCCTCGATGCGGGCGCTGGTGCCGGCGGTGTAGAGCGGCGGGTGCTCGACCAGCCAGACCATCTCGCCGGCGGCGCCGCTGCGGATTGCCTCGGCGCGCGCCTCCATCACGGCGAGCGCATCGGGATAGGCGGTGAGCCCGGGCTCGATGCGCCATTCGACCGGCGCCGAGCCGGGCAAGGGCAGGAACGACGTGGCGATCTGGCTGCGTTCTGTCATGATATCTCGTCTCGCCACTCATATGGCGGCAATCGGTACAAACGTCCAGTTCCGGCACGTTCGGCCCTTGAAGAGTTATGCCGATGTCCGGCCGATTATTGCTGGCCGCGCACTTGTTTCACCGGAAACGATTTGCTACACGCCGCGGGCCGGTTGGTTCCGGCTCCTACCACGTGCGGTCGTGGCGGAATTGGTAGACGCGCAGCGTTGAGGTCGCTGTGGGGCAACCCGTGGAAGTTCGAGTCTTCTCGACCGCACCATCAAATTCGTGAACTTGGCCCTCTAAGCCATTGAAACTCCAGTCCGGCAGAGCACCCGTTGATGAGGGCGCTTGGCGTTCTTGCCGAAATGCGATACAATTTGGGATACAAACTGAGATACATCGCGAGTTTGGCCCATGCGAAAAGAGGCCGTCGCAGAGCCCGCCAGAGACCCGGATCGCTACCTCGTCCAGCGCGACGGAATTTTCTATTATCATCGGCGAATGCCCGCCAAGATGGTCGGCATCGACGATCGCGGCAGGTTCATTCGCAAGTCCCTGGGAACGGACGAACGCCGCCTCGCACGTGCCATGCGCGACAAGCTCGAAGACGCGGACAAGACCCTGTGGGCGGTGCTTCTTTGCGGCGGCGAGACAAGGTCAGCACTCGATCAGTATCGCGACGCCGTTCGCCGGGCTGAAGCCATGGGCGTTTCCTACCTTTCAAATGGACAGGTGGCAGGCTTTCAGAATGTCGATTCAATTTTAAAGCGTGTCGAGGCGCTGGAGCGCGTTCAAGCGGCCCCCGCGGTCGCCGACGCTCTCCTCGGCGGGGTGCAGGTGCCGCCGGTCAAAGTCTCCAAAGCTTTTGATCTCTACGCCGATGAGATCATGGCCCATGAAGTCGCGGGTAAGAGCCAGTCGCAGCGCCGAATGTGGAAGAAGGTAAAGCAGAGAGCCGTAAACAATTTCGTTGCCCTGGTTGGTGACAAGCCGATCGGCGACGTCACGCGTGAAGACGGACTGACCTTCTACCGGTTCTGGCTCAAGCGCATCGCGCCGCCGCCAGACATCGGAGCCGCGACACATTCGGCGTCTGCCGGCAATCGAGACCTCGGCAACATGCGGGATCTCTACAGGCGTTATTTCGCTCATTTGGGCGAGGAACAAAAAGGCACCCCATTCGATGACCTCCGCTTTTCGGAGCGTGGCAAGCGCCGTCGTAAACGGCCGTCATTCGAACCCAAATGGATAACCGATCAGATCATGAGGCCGGGCGCTTTAGCATCCCTGGATGCTCAAGCGCGTCGCTGCGTTCTGGCGCTGATCGAGACAGGCACACGCCCAAGCGAGATATGCAATGTTGATGAGACCGTGATCTTCCTTGACACGCCGGTTCCGTATGTTCGCATTACCCCACGAGAGGACGCCGATGATCCGCGCGAGATCAAGACCGAATGGTCAGTGCGAGATGTACCGCTGGTAGGCGTCGCGCTGGAAGTTTTTAAGAAAAATCCGCAGGGCTTTCCGCGCTACCGCAATCGTGAAGAGGCGCTTTCTGCAAACCTCAATAAATTCTTTAAAACACACAAACTTTTCCCGACACCGAAGCACAAGATTTATTCGCTCCGGCACAGTTTCGAGGATCGTATGAAGGAGGCAGGTATCGACAGCGAGCTTCGCAAAATCTTGATGGGCCATACGATAGAGCGTGTAGAGTATGGTACGGGCGGATCGTTGCAATGGCGACGAGACGAACTCAAAAAAATTGCTTTGCCTTTCGATCCCGAGATCGTTTGAGCCGTTCCTGGACGCGCAGCATTGCGCCCATCTCTGCAATCAATTTCTTCTTCTCCCGTTCAAAACGCTCGTAAATCGGGAGATACGCTCGTCCTTTGTTGCCAGCCTTGTGGATAGCTAGGGCGAGCGTATCCAGAGCGCGGTCAATTCTGTCTAAGGTCACGGGCTCAGGAACAGTGCTTACCTGTGGCAGAACACAGGTCATTGTCTGTCCCGTCTGTTTCCTGTTCGGCGATGACACAGACGAGATAATGGCAGCAGGCGCAGGTGAGAAAAGCGGTTTGCCTCCCGCATCGTGCAGCGGCGATACTTCGACGTAGAAATCGGAAAACACGCTTGCGGCAACTCTGCACTGTCAGATGCAGCTAGCCACATCCGGCCACATGAATTGCTGAGCGGACTCAGACGGGTCGATGCCCTTGAACCGGACACGAGACCGAATCGATCCGCAGGCTGTCGGCGGGCCGGAATGCCTCATCCGATCCGACCAAACCGATCGGAGGACGCAGGCAATGCCGGATTTGGTGGGCTATAATTACCTGAGGAGAGGCAATCAGCTGATCCGGATCAGTGCGTGGGAGCGCGAGTATCTCGGGAGGTCGCTTATGATTATCTTATCATTAGCATTCCTCGATATTGCGGCACCTTTGGGGTGAGTTTGACAAGCTTCACACGGCGATCGCTTGGCAGGAAATCGGTCATGAGATTCGTGTCGGTTCAATGATGGGCGGGACCAACTGCGCCGAAAGCGAACAAATTCGAATACTTAATGTAAAGTCTTGGGTCATGCTGTCCGAATGCAGTACCGTGCGGGCGATCAGCCAACGATTGGCGAAATTTTGAACAGGCTACCATTACCGATGGCCTACACACCGTTTTCGTCCTTCGTTGCCGCAAGAAAGGTATCGCCAACCGCCGGATCAATCCGATCAGCCTGTGGCAACGCGCAACGGCTCCAATGCTCAGCGTTTCGGGGGGCTGAAGAGGTTGATGACTGCCGCACCCGGAGCAGTTCGACGTATTTCCTTATTTCGCTTGGCCCGCTGAAATGCAGCCGCATCTTTAGAAGGAACGAACCGTCTGGCAGGACGGCGCAAGCAATTGATGGCAACGCCGTCGAGTGGATCGAGAAAGTCAGCGACAAACGATACCGCCGCTGAACGTTACCGGTCCGCAGCGTCTCGCACTTGGCTGCCAACTCACCCCAGCCAATACCTCGGCCCCGGCCCCTTGCGTCCTGCCATATCGGCAGGGTTCGCAAGGCTACACCGGTCGATCGACAGGCAGCCGCAACCGATGCACTCGGTAAGCCCCGACCTCAGGCGCTGCAACTCGGCGATGCGCTGGTCGATGCGCTTGGTCCACTGGCTTGACAACCGCGACCAATCCCGACGCGACGGCACGCGATCGGCTGGCAACTTGGCCAGCTCGGCGCCGATCTCCTCGAGCGTCAGCCCAATTCGCTGCGCGAAGACGATGAAGGCGATCCGGCGCAGCACGGATCGCGGATAGCGTCGGTGTCCCGAGCCGGCCCGCTCGGACCCGATCAGCCCGCGCTCCTCGTAGAAGCGCAGGGCCGATGAGGCGACGCCGCTGCGCCGTGACACGTCGGTGATGGTCAGCATGGAATCCATGCATGAACGAAAGCACAATTCCCGCTTGACTTCAAGTTAACTTGAACTTGTAGCAAGAGGCATGCGG